>JBFILE010000108.1:0-10773 GCA_041599855.1 Thermoplasmatota archaeon | reverse complement strand
GCGTGTCCTCGATGACGTCGGGGCTTGTGACGATGAGTTCCACGAGGTCTTCCTGACGTTTCAGGATCTCGTCTTCTCCCAGGATGTCCGCGATCTCCTTGGCGACACTGCCATCGGTGATGACGGTGACGCTCCCGGTGCCCTGGATGACGTGCAGGTTGTGGTTCCTGCCGCGGAGGGTGTTCATGGCCTTCTCTAGTTTCCCGTAGATGTGCCAACTCGGGCGCACCGTGACGATGGCGACCTTGGTGCGGATTTCGAGCTTGGACCGCTGGAGGACGGTGAGAATCCGGGCTTCGAGGGTCTTGGACGAAGGGTCCAGCTCGTAGCGTCGGCACGCGATGAGCGCGGCCTCCTCGCTCTTGACGCCGGTCTCATCCATGATGAGTCGGGCGAGGGCGCTCAGGTTCATGATGCCCATGCGCATCCCGTCCCGGATGGAGGGGTGCGTATCGATGTAATCCCGAACGACTTGTGCGGTGGAAGTCGTCGGTGCACGTTTTTTGGGCATCCTAGGTAGTGAAGAGGACAAGGGGCTGATTTAAGGGTGGCGTTCGCCCGGATGGACGGACACCTCGGCAGCCCTCGATTCAGGCCGTAATCTCCGGCACGTCGCTGACTGGCCTCCGGTGCGTTGGGGTGGCCCGTTCGCGGCTCGTCCGATTTTCGCGTGGAACGGGGGTCCGGCCGGCGGCGGATGGAGTCCAACGGCTATTTCCGTCACGAGCGTCCGATAATGGACATGATGGGTGGGGAATGTCAGCTACTCGCCGTCAAATATACCCACATGACCGTCACCTGTACCCCTTGGATTCCATGTCCCCTCTTCCCAAGGCAGTGCTCGGTTACTCCGGCGGACTCGACACCTCGGTCGCGATCAAGTGGCTGAAGGACACGTACAACGTGGACGTCGTCTGCGCCCTCATCGACGTCGGCCAGCCCCTCACGAACCTCGATGACGCCATTGCGCGCGGCAAGGCGAACGGCGCGGCGGAAGTCATCGTCGTTGACGCGAAGGACGAGTTCGCGCAGGAATTCCTCGTGCCCGCGCTCCACGCGAACGCCCTCTACGAGGACATCTACCCCCTTGCAACAGCGCTCGCTCGCCCGCTCATTGCCAAGAAGCTCGTCGAGGTCGCAAAGGAATACGGCGCCGCGTTCATCGCCCACGGCTGCACCGGCAAGGGCAACGACCAGGTCCGCTTCGAAGTGTCGATCCGCGCCCTTGCCCCCGACATCAAGGTCATCGCGCCGCTGCGTGAATGGAAGATGACGCGCGAAGGAGAAATCGCCTACGCGAACGAGCACGGCATCCTCCTCCCCGACATCGCGAAGAAGAGCACGTTCTCCACCGACGAGAACCTGTGGGGCCGCTCTGTCGAGAGCGGCGTCCTCGAGAACCCCGCGAACGAAGCGGTACCGGAAGCCTTCGACTGGACGAAGGACCCCGTCACCGAAGCCCCCGCGCACCCCGAGTACGTGACCATCGCATTCGAGAAGGGTGTCCCGGTCTCCGTCGATGGCAAGACCCTGTCCCTCGTGGAACTCGTCACGCACATGAACAACGTGGCCGGACACCACGGGATCGGCCGCATCGACCACGTGGAGAACCGCCTCGTGGGCATCAAGAGCCGCGAGATCTACGAGGCCCCGGCGGCTGTTGCGCTCATCGCCGCGCACAAGGCCCTCGAAGCCCTCACCCTCACCCGTGACGTCTCCCACTTCAAGACCATCGTGGAGGACAAGTTCTCGGAACTCGTGTACGACGGCCTCTGGTACGCGCCCCTCCGCTCCGCGGCGAGCGCGTTCCTCGCGAACGTGAACGAAGCGGTCACGGGCGAAGTCACCCTGAAGCTGTTCAAGGGCTCCATCGCCATCGCGGGCCGC
Source organism: Thermoplasmatota archaeon (assembly GCA_041599855.1). GTDB lineage: Archaea > Thermoplasmatota > SW-10-69-26 > JACQPN01 > JAJPHT01 > JBFILE01. The sequence continues at coordinate 8,886 of JBFILE010000108.1, read as the reverse complement.
ACCGCGCCCCAGAGCCTGTACAACCACGGCCTCGCCACCTACGACAAGGGCGACGTCTTCAGCCACGACTCTGCGGCCGGCTTCATCGACCTCTTCGGGCTTCCCCTCGGGAACCTCGCCAAGGTCAAGGGCCCCGCCGACCCCCGCATCGGCCAGTAGTCGAATGAACAGCACGAGGTGAAGAAACATGGTGAATGTGGCCTGGGGCGGACGGTTCCAACAAGGGACCGGGACCGCCGATGCATTCCTCGCGTACTCGTCGAGCCTCGCCGAGGACGCGGTGCTCATCCCGTACGATGTTGCGGGATCGATCGCGCACGCGGAAGGACTCGCCGTCGCGGGAGTCCTGACGACGGACGAATGCAGCACCCTTGTCGGCGGCCTCCGCGCCGTCCACGAGGACCTCGCCTCCGGCCACGCCACCCTCCTCCCCGAGCACGAGGACGTCCACATGAACGTGGAGGCCCTCCTGAAATCCAAGGTCGGTGACGTGGCGGGGAAGCTGCACACCGCCCGCTCCCGGAATGATCAGGTCGCCCTCGACACGCGCCTCTTCGCGAGGGATGCGCTCGCCCGCCTGGCAGCGGGTCTCGCAGCCCTCTCCGAGGCATTCCTGTCCAAGGCCGCGGCCCATGCCCACGTGCCCATGCCGGGCCTCACCCACCTGCAACCGGCGCAGCCGATCACCGTGGGCCACTGGCTCCACGCACGTGCCGTGCAGGCGGCCCGCGATGCGAACCGCGCCCTCGATGCGTTCGCCATCACGAACGTGAGCCCTCTTGGCGCGGGTGCCCTCGCCGGCACATCGTTCCCCATCCAGCCCGAGGTCCCGGCCACGCGCCTCGGCTTCGACGGGGCATTCGCGAACAGCCTCGATGCCGTCGGGGACCGCGACTTCATCCTCGACGCCCTCCACGCGGCGAACCAGAGCGCGCTCCACCTTGCCGCATTCGCCGAGGAACTCGTCCTGTACTCGGGCCCGAGCCACGGGTACGTGAAGCTCCCCGCCGGGTACACGACCGGGTCCAGCATCATGCCGCAGAAGCGCAACCCGGATGCCGCGGAACTCATCCGTGGCCGCACCGGCCGCGTGACCGGCGCCTACATGCAGGTCGCCATGACCACGAAGGCGCTCCCGCTCGCTTACAACCGCGACCTCCAGGAGGTCAAGGCACCGCTCCTTGCAGGCCTCGTGAGCGCCATCGACACCGTCCAGATCGCCACCGCGGTCGTCCAAGGTCTTGAAGTCGATGAGTCCGCCTGCGCGAAGCATCTCGTCCACGGCTTCCTCGAAGCCACCGAGATCGCGGACCATCTTGCGAAGAAGGGTGTGCCGTTCCGCGAGGCTCACCACGTGTCCGGGCGCCTCGTCGCCCTTGCCGAATCCCGCGGCGTCCCGCTGTCGGGCCTCACGTGGGCGGACTTCGAGGCCGCCCACACCGCGTTCTCGAAGGACATCCTGGATGTCCTGGACGCGCGCCGCGTACCGGCCGTGAAGACGAGCGCCGGAGGCACCGCCCCGGAGCGCGTCCTCGAAGCCGTGAAGGCTGCCCGCGCAGCCCTCGAATCCCTTGCCACCCGTCAGTCCCATGCGGCCGCGAAGGTCGCGACCGTTCCCGCCATCCTCAACCCCGAGGTGAAACCATCGTGACCCCGAAAGCCGTCCACCCGACCCTCATCGCGCACGCCACCACCGCTGTCCCGGAAACGACTCCGGCAGCACCGCGGCACGTCCTCGGGATGACGAGCTTCGGGCCGGATCTCGACGCGGTCCTCGACCTCGCGATCTCCCTCAAGGCCCAGCACAAGAGCGGTGATGCCCCGGAAGCCCCGCTCCTCAAGGGCAAGAGCGCGGTCCTCATCTTCGAGAAGCCGAGCACGCGCACCCGCGTCTCCTTCGAAGTGGCGTTGTCGAAGCTCGGCATGTCGACCACGTACCTGTCGTCGAACGATTCGCAGCTGGGTCGCGGCGAAAGCGTGGAGGACACGGCCCTCGTCCTCAGCCGGTACGCGGACGTCCTGATCTACCGTGCGAACCGCGCGGCCGACGTCCACGGGCTCGCAGCCTATTCCACGTGCCCGGTCGTGAACGCCCTCGACGACCTGGAACACCCCTGCCAGATCATGGCGGATCTCCTCACGATCAAGGAACGCCGCGGCAGCCTCGCCGGCACCCGTTTCCTCTACGTCGGGGACGGCGCCAACAACATGGCGAACAGCTACCTCCTCGGTGGCGCCATGGCCGGGATGCACGTGACGATCTGCGCGCCGTCCGGCTACCAGCCCCACGCCGCCATCGTGGATGCCGCCGTCGCCATTGCCGACGGCACCGGTGGCAGCATCACCATCACCGACGATGTCGCTCGCGCGTACGATGATCAGGATGTCGTGGCCACGGACACGTGGGTGAGCATGGGCGACGAAGCGCAGAAGGCTGCGCGCATCGCGGCATTCGACGGGTACACGGTGGACGACGCGGCCATGGACCGCGCGGCGCCGGACGCGTTCTTCATGCATTGTCTCCCCGCGTACTACGGGTACGAATGCACGAAGGACGTGGCGCACGGGTCCCGCAGCGCGGTGTTCGATGAGGCGGAGAACCGCCTCTGGGCGCAGATGGCGATCCTCGCGTGGTGCTTTGGCGCCGCGTGAGCGGGCCCGGCAGATGGCGGACGGAATCCGGATGCGCCATACCAGGCGCGGCTTGGCCCGGTTCGTGCGGGCCCTTTGATTCCTTACCCACGACGCGCCGCGTGACTGCCCCCGGATGAGGGTGGCCCGCGCCCGATGACCGTCCGGTTCACAGGATCGGTTCGTCGAGGGTCCCCGTCATGAGGCTGATCGGATACCCTTCGGCCGCGGCGCGTTTCAGGATGTGCTCGACCGTGGGCCCGCGGTCCGTCGAGAACGGCACGTTGAATCCGCTCACGATGCCAAGCGCAAGTCCGGTTTCCTGGTGGGTGATGGGACCGCCGGAGTCGCCCCATACCGCAGGCGCGTCCATCGTGTAGAACGTGCTCGTGTGCCCCACGAGGACGCCCGTCCGCGAACGGGTCGCGTCGAACCAGCCGATCACGTCGCCGTAACCGTGGAGGGAGAGTCGGTCACCCGTGGTGGTGTCCGAGGTCTTCGCGACGCCCGTGGGTCCGCCCCAGCCGCGCATCGCGGGATTCACGTTCGCATGGTGGTCGGGGTCCACCCGGACGAGGGCGAAATCCGCATCCGGCAGGTCGAGGTCGAGGACGACCGTCCCCCAGGTGTCCCCGTTGTGGCCGATGCGCTGGCCGATCCCGTTGTTCACACAATGCGCGGCAGTCCCCACATACAGGGTGCCGTCGGCATCGGTGAACACGAAGTTCATCGTGCAGTATCCTTCGAACGAGGCGCCGGGCTGGATGAAGGTCTCCTCCGCCGCCACGGTCGAAGGTGCAAGTGCGGGGGCCGTCAGGATGGCGACGAAGACGGGAATCAGGAATCGGGCGCGAAGCATGGCTCGGGGCCTCCCGCAGGCTCCTACCGCGTGAAGGGCCTTCAAGGATCCGTTGTCCCGCGTGGCCGTTGCACCGCCCGCGGCCACCGGCCCGGCGGTTCCGATCCCCGTCACGGCTGCCTTCGATCCCCTCGGCTCACTGGAACATGACGTCCGTCACGAGGATGCCGGGCCCCGCGGTGGGCGCGAGCACGATCGAAAGGGTCGCCACCCGGGTCAGGTCCACGCCGCCGAACGCCGAAAGGGGAATCCCCGCCATGTTCAACGTCACCCGTCGGAAGTCGTCGCCGGGCGGGTGGAACACGGCATTGGCATGGGCGTCCACGGGAACTGTCGCGGACTGCCCGCCCGCGTCCGTCAACCGGATCGACAGGACAGGCGGGGTCGCCACGGGCGTGGGGTCCTCCCCGAAGTCCACGCCGATGCGAAGGGTCACCGAGTCGAACGCGGCCACGTTGCCGGACGCCGCCGGAATCCCGAAGTCGAGGCGGGCGGCATCGCGCCATTGAAGATGGAGGACGCCGGCGGCTGCCGTGGATTCCGCGGTCTTGCACTTCGGCAGGGACGGGGCGGCGCGGGTGGCGACGAATCCGCCCGGGAATCCTTGGCCGGCATAGTTTTCGTACGTGGTCGCACATGCCGTGACCTTCGTGAATCCCGTGCCCGACACCTTGCCGCCGAGGTCATTGGTGGCGGTCGCGGCTTCGCGCTCGGTGGAGGCGACCACGCGGCGCGCGCCGGCCGGCATGTGACGCGACACGTGGATCAGGTCCCCGCATTCCGTGGACGCCTCGACCGGACAGCCCGATTCCGGCGGTGCGTAGGCGCCGGAAAGAATCGGCAGGAACCCGTCCTCGCCGCCCACGTGGGCCCGGAGGAAGCTGGCCATGTACACGAGGCCGTGGCGGCGTTGATCGTCTCCGGACAGGCGGCCCGCGCCCGCGTCCTTGCGCCCCCCGCAGTAGGGGTCGGTGCTCCACGAGGCATCGTCACCGTCGCCTTCCCAGACCGTGTTGTAGTAGTTGTGGTTCGCGCCGATGGCGAGGATCTGGTACCGCGGCTCGGTGTCACCGATCTTGGGGTACCGGTTGTCGTCGAACATGAATGCGCCCTGGAGGTTCATCACATCCCCGTCGCAGTAGGGGAGGAGGGTGGCGAATGCGACATCCGGCAGCATGTGGCGCACGAAATCCGTGGGGGCGAGGGCGAACACGGCGCGAATGGCCAGGGGCGAGTCCCGTTCCAGGTTCCGGGCGACCGCGGCGGCGACGCCTTCGCCTCCGCGGGAATGGCCCATGAGGCCGATGCGCGTGACATCGATCGCGGACGGCGGGACCGGACTTCCGCTCCCGGCGGGGTCGGGGTTCATGGGTCCGGGAGCCTCGCCCGCGAAGCGGTCGATGGTGGTGAGGATGAGGTCGGCCCGCTGGGATGCGCCGAGGTCGTCCCAGAGGTCGTTCTCGTTCACGCTGTTTGCGTCGATTCCGACCACGACGTATCCATGGCTTGCGAGGTTTTCGGCGAGATAATCATAGCCGCGGAAGCTCTCCACGGGTGAGGAAACCGGCGTCTCGGGACATTCGCCCATGACGCCAATGCCGACGAAGGACCCGTAGCAGGTGCCGTGGCGGCCATGCATGACGACGATGAGGGGGGAAGGTTCCGCGGAATCCGCGGGGTAATGCACGGAGCCCCGGACGGGGACGACGTAGGGGGCCATCAGCGTCGGGTACTGGACGATGAGACGCCCGAAATCGTACGGGCCGGAGGCGACCTCGCGGGGCCCCGCGCGGGACGGGTCCGGGACGGAGATGGCGGCACGCGCTGCGGCGGGGGTGGCCGAGGAAATGTTGGACCCGGCCTGCTTCGGCGGCGTCAGCACCGTGTCGTTCGATACCGCGCCCACCGCGGCAGGGGTGGTCTCCTCCGCTGGCCCGGAAGAGACGCAGCCGGACGACGCCACGGCGGCAAGAAGCAATATTCCCATGAGGATGGGGGCAGGGAGTTGCGGGGACATCTGGGGGCGCTCCTTGTCGCGGACACGTCCGCCCACGTATGGTCGTTATGGTGAACGCATCTTCGCGTGGAGTACGGGTGGGGGGGTTGCCGGGTGATGGTGCCGGTGCCGTGCCGGATCAGCACCAGTGCCTTGCCCACGCGGTTGCGCAGCCGCCTCGGCGTTGGCGAACGGGGATTCGTGTGCGAAGGGATCGCTCATGCGGGTCGCGTCCCGACGCCGGGTCGCGGGCGGTTCTTCCCCGATTCCCGCGGATTCAAACGGGTCCGGTCGTCAGCTTTATCAGGGGGAAGCACTTTCCGCGGCGAGCCGACCCCCGTGGGTCGCGCGTTGCCGCCTTGGCTTAGAGGTATAGCGACGCCTTGGTAAGGCGTAGGTCCCGGGTTCAATTCCCGGAGGCGGCTCTGATTTTCCCAACGCCGGAGGCAGGGGATTGTACCGTGGACGCGTGTGTGCGTCGATGGGTCAATTCCCGGAGGCGGTTTCTGGGTGGTCCGTTTCGATCAGCCACGGCTCTTGCGCCTCCGAGCGTCGCGACAGGGGTCCGCCCGCCGCCTCCGACCGGCAACCGTCGCGGGTCGAACGCGGACCCAAACCCTCTTCATCCCGGCCATCATCCCCCGCTTCCTTGGCGAAGCGCCGCAACAAGAATCAGGAGCGCGGCATCGCCCGCGAGCGCGTCCTCCGGCTCGAGGAGCTGGCAGCGGCCGCGTTCCGGAGCCATCGCGCGGAACGGGCGGCGCGCTACGGCTACCTTGCGGGGCGAATCGGCCGGAAGTACCAGATGCCGTTGCCTGCGTCCTTCCGCCGCCGCCTCTGCCGTTCATGCGGGGCCTACCTTGTGCCGGGCACGACCGCCCGCGTCCGGGTGCGATCCGGCATCGTGGTGACCACGTGCCTCGGTTGCAACCGCGTGATGCGGGTTCCGTTCAAGCCCTATTCTCCCGCGAAGGGAGGCGAGGGCGCCCCCCCGCCGCGTCATTCACTTTAAATGCGAATGCCTCATTCGCGACGCCGTGAACGACCCGTCTTCCGGCGATCCGGAACCGTCGGAGTCTCCGGATGCCCCTCCGGAAATGACCCCTCAGCCGGAATCGACCGCCCAGCCTGAAGCCGCGCCCGTGCCGGATGCGCAGCCCGCGCCCCCGGCGCCACTGTTCAAGGTTTCCTCCAAGGACCTCGCCGCCCTGAAGGCGGAGGCCCACGATGTGGACGTCTCCCTCCACGTGGGGAAGGACGGGGTCACGGATTCCCTCGGGGCCGAACTCGCACGGCAACTGGAACGCCAGCGGCTCGTCAAGGTGCGCCTCCTCAAGAGCGCGCAGGTCGAAGGCGATCGCAAGAGCGTCGCGACGGACCTTGCCGGACGCGGTGGCGCGTTTCTTGTGGAAGTGCGCGGGAACACCGCTGTCTATTACAAGCCGAGGTCGCGGGCGCGCCGCCCAGGCCGGCGCTCATGAATCCCTTGGCGGCCGCGTGCGCCACGAGTGCGGTTGCGGGCGACACCATGTCGGCGGTTACGCTTAAGTAGGGGTCCCGCATTACAAGCCTCGCGCCCGAGGGGTCCCCACGCCTCACGAGTGCCCATTTCATCATGTTCGCATCGGCGCGCATGACTGTTCCGAAGCCGGTCCCGCAACCGGGAATGACCCGGCGTTCGAGGAATCCCAATGACCACGGTTTACGACGTCCCCGCAGAAGCCCTCATCAAGGCCCTCGCGCCGAAGCTTGCAAAGCTCGACGCGATCAAGCCCCCCGCATGGGCCCCGCACGTGACGACCGGCGTCCACTGCGAGAAACCCCCAGTCCAGGAAGACTGGTGGGAGATCCGTGCTGCCGCCGTCCTGCGCCGCGTATACATGAACGGCCCCCTCGGCACCGAGCGCCTCCGGGCGCTCTACGGTGGCCCGAAGAACAGGGGTTCCAAGCCGAACCGCGCGGCGAAGGGCTCAGGCTCCATCGCCCGCGAGACCCTCAAGCAGTTGGAGGCCGCCGGCCTCCTCGAATCTGTGAAAGGCGAAGGTCGTCGCACGACCCCGCAGGGTCAGAAGCTCGCGAACGACGCAGCCCACGAGGTCATGAAAGGCCTCGCGAAGGAGCTGCCCGCCCTCGCGAAATACTAGATGAATGCCAGGAACGATCCCCGGAGGGACCGTGAATGACCGACGACGAACTCGAGGAACTCAAGCGCCGCAAGCTCCAGGAAATGCAGGGGCATGCGGGGGTTGAGGACCCGGCGGCCGCGCAAGCGGAACGCCAGGAATACGAGGCGCAGAAACAGAATCTGCTGCGCCAGATCCTCGAGCCGGAAGCGCGTGAGCGCCTGACGCGGGTGCGTCTTGCGCGGCCGGAAATCGCCGAACGTCTCGAACAGCAGCTGTTGGTGTTGTATCAACAGGGCCGTATCCGGGGCCAGATCAACGACAAGCTCCTTCGCGAATTCCTCGCGAAGGTGCAACCGAAAACCCGCGAAACCAAAATCGAACGTAGGTGAATCACGATGGCCGCCCGAACCCTCGGCAAGAAGCTGCGTCTTGCCGCCGCGACGAAGTCCAACCGCCGCGTCCCTGCATGGATCATGCAGCGGACGAACCGGCGTTTCACGAGCCACCCCAAGCGCCACCACTGGCGCCGAAGCCACCTGAGGAAGTGATGAAGAATGGCTGAGGAACTAGAACGTGTGTACGTCGTCCCGCTCCGGAACGCGCGTCTCGCACCCCGACCCCGCCGCGCCAAGCGCGCAGTGAATGAAGTCCGTGCCTTCATCGCTCGTCACATGAAAACTGACGAAGACAAGGTATGGCTTGACAACCCCGTGAACGAAACGATCTGGGCCCGTGGCATCACGAAGCCGCCGAGCCGGATCCGCGTCAAGGCCATCCGCTTCGACGACGGCGTCGTCGAGGTATCGCTGCCGGAAGCCTGAGGGCTTCCGGCAGCTAGATTCCTTCCGACGGCGCGACGTTGTGTCCCGGCCTACGCGGGCCAAGCCCGCTCCGGCCGTACGTTTCGCGCCGCCGGGCGAAGGGGGCTGCTGCCCCCTTCGCGCATCCCCCGCTCTTGCTTGACCGGTGAGGGTGTTGCGGGGTTGTTTTTATCCCTCGCTCTTGCTTGGCTGGTGAGGGTGTTGCGGGGTTGTTTTTGGTTTTCGAGCATCCCCCGCTCTTGCTTTACCGGGGTTCTCTTGCGCCGTTCGATCCCGATGTCATGTGATTTCCGGAACGTGCCGAAACGCAGGTGGGGTCCCACCCGTGTCGGACGTGCCGGGCGGGTGGGGTCCCATGTGCCGTCCGGCACATTCCGAAGGTCACGTGACTTCACGAAGCGATCCCTGCGCAGATGGGGTCCCACCCGTTCCCGGGCACGCATCTGGTCGCTC
>JBFILE010000107.1:0-10817 GCA_041599855.1 Thermoplasmatota archaeon | reverse complement strand
GGGTACTGCAACATCACGAAGTGCTGCACCGAGGTCTGCCCCGAGAACATCAAGATCACCGACAACGGCATCATCCCGTTGAAGGAGAGGGTCGTGGACCGGCACTACGACCCCGTGGTCATGCTGTGGCGCAAGGCCACCGGCAAGAAATAGGGGAACCCGGAACGGGGTCACGGAGAGGAAACCGGAACGGGGTCACGGCGCGGGCAGGCGCACGGGCAAGCGAGAGGGACAGCCGTTGGTGGACCGGGGTTGTGGCGCGGGCAGGGGCCAAGGCCTCGGGCAGGCCCACACGAGGGCCAAGTCCAGGTTGGGGCCGGTCCGCGTCCAACGGCGAGCCGGGTCCGCGGCAGCGACAGCCGTCGCGGCCCCGGCAGAAACCGTTGGATTGTCGCGCCCCCGCCGCGTCGACCCGCGGGATGGCAGGCACCATGTTGCGCGCCCCCGGCACTGAGCCTCCTTGCACACCTGCTTGATCAGATGGCCCGTGGACGAAATGTCGGACCTCGACCAATCCAGGAATTTTCGCCCATGCCACCGAATGTGACGCGATCCACCGGCATTTCATCGGAGGGCGGGATCGATCGCGGACCATGTCCGTGACCGATCCGGTCTCGAACAGGCCTTCCCGACATCCGTACCAGAACTGTTTAACCCGGCCCGCGGCGTGGTTCGATCGGCCCCCATGACCCGCCATGTGGACGTTCGTGGATTCTGCACCCGATGCGGCGCCGCGTTGGCGCCCGCGATGACCGGCCCGGTCTGCCCACGCCTAACGAGCTGTGGTCGCGGCGGACTCCTCGAAGGAACCGGGATCGACCGCATCGTCGCCGGCGGAACCGGCCCCCGCAAACGCCGCGGACGGCACGACGCCGGCAGTCGTTCGACCGATCCGGGCAGTGCGCGACACGCTCCCTGAAATCCGGCGTCGCTGGGGTGGACGAACCGGAATCGAGGATCGCCGGCATCGCCCGCGCCCGCGGACCCCGACCCTTCCACGACTGGCCCAAGTCCGACCCCACCCGGCATCACCCGCGCCCCGACACCCCGCACCGCAGCGCGCGGCCGAAGGGGCAGCACCCCGTCGTACACGCACTCGATGGCACAACCCGAGGCGCCCCATCGCGGAACCCGCAGTCGCGGGCGAGGTCGGATCAGCCCGCCTCTCGCCCCCTGCCGAGCCAATCCTTCGAGACGAGGGATGTGAAGGTATATGCGCCGGCATGAATTAGGCCAAAATCGTCGCCATGAGAGCCATCGTTCTCGCTGCGGGAGAAGGGAGTCGCCTTCGCCCACTCACCGCACGCAAGCCCAAACCCATGTTGCAGGTATCGAACAAACCGATTCTCCAGTACGTGGTCGAGGCGCTCGTGGCCAACGATGTCACGGACATCACCATGGTCGTCGGCTTCCACCGGGAAAAGGTCCAATCCCACTTCGAGAACGGAAAACGGTTCGGCGCGAACATCAAGTACGCGTTCCAGGAATCGTTCCTCGGCACCGCCCACGCCCTCGCCCAGGTCGAATTCGAGGACGAGGATGTGTTGGTCCTCTCCGGCGACAACATCGTTGACTCGGTCCTCGTGAACGACATCCTGCGCGCCCATGAGAAGGCGCCCGGGGAACTCCTTCTCGTCGCCAAGGCAAGCGACAACCCCACCAAGTACGGGGTCGTCACCATGGACGGCTCCCGCGTCGTCCGCATCGAGGAGAAGCCGCCGCTCTACACGAGCGAATTCGTGAACACGGCCGTCTACGCCATCCCGAAGGGATTCCACAGTGACCTCGTCCGAAACGTGAAGGACGGCGTCAGCGGACTCACGTTCCTCATCGATGACATGATCCAGGCCGGCCGCAGCGTGACCGCGGTCCGCAGCCAAGGCCTCTGGATGGACGTCGTCTATCCCTGGGACCTCATCCGGATCACGGGGTACCTGCTCCACGAGGCAACCGTCGAGGAGGACGTCTCCAAGAACGCGACCGTGCACAGGACTGCCGTCATCGACGGACCCCTGGCCGTGGGCGACGAGACCACCATCGGTGCCCACGCCGTGCTCATCGGACCGACGAGCATCGGGGACAACGTCTACATCGGCGCGCACAGTGTCATCGAGAACTCGGTTATCGGGGATGACGTGCACATCGGCCCCCACGTGATCCTGAAGAACGCCGTCATCGCGGACGGAACCCGACTCGGCCCCCGGTTCACCGGCCTCTCCGGTCCGGCCGACGTCCGCGTTCGCGACGGATACCATGAGATCCCCGACATCGGGTGCATCATCGGCGAGGACAGCATCATCGGCGGCAACGTGACCGCGACCCCCGGCACCATGGTCGGGAACCGCGTCCGCGTCCATGACGACATCACGCTGCGGGGTGCCATCCGCGACGAAGGGGAGGTGTTGTGACATGTGCGGCATCATCGGGTACACGGGCGAACGCCCTGCCACGCCCATCCTCCTCAACGGCCTGAAACGCCTCGAATACAGGGGCTATGACTCGGCCGGCGTCGCCGTCCTCATGGACACCGGCGAAATCACGGTGGCGAAGGTCGCGGGCCGCGTCGCCGGTCTCGACAAGATGACCCTGCCCGCCGCGGGCATCGGAATCGGGCACACCCGCTGGGCCACCCACGGACGACCGAACGAGACGAACGCGCACCCGCACACCTCGTGTGACGGGAAGCTCGCCATCGTCCACAACGGCATCATCGAGAACTACCTCTCCCTGCGGGACGAACTCGAAGGCCGCGGCCACGTGTTCAAGAGCGAAACGGATACCGAGGTCATCGCCCACATGCTGGAGGAGGCGTTCGTGAAGACCGGCGACCTCCTCACGGCCATCCGCGAGACCGTCGGACACCTCGACGGCGCGTACGCCCTCGCCGCCATCGCCACCGCGAACCCGAACTCCATTGTTGCCGTCCGCAACAAGAGCCCCCTCATCGCCGGCATCGGGAAGGACGGGAACTTCATCGCAAGCGACGTCCCCGCCATCCTGGAGCACACGAAGCGCGTCATCTACCTTCTCGACGGCGAGATCATCCGCCTCACCCCGGACTCCGTGGAAGTCTTCGACCTCCAGGGGTCCAAGCACGAAGCGGTGATCCAGGAAGTCAACTACACCCTCGAGGACGCGGAGAAGGGCGGCTACGAGCACTTCATGCTCAAGGAGATCCACGAAGTGCCCCGGGCCCTCCACGAAGCCCTCCGCGGACGCCTTGCGAACCTCGATCACGAACTCGACCTCGAAGGGTCCCTCACAAGCCGGGACCTCGCGGACGCGGAACGATTCCTCATCGTCGCCTGCGGCACCAGCTACCACGCCGGCCTCATGGGGAAGGTCATCCTCGAGAAGCTCGCCGGCATCCCCGTCGACGTGCAGCTTGCCAGCGAATACCGGTACGGGACCGCGTTCGCCGGCCCCGGTACGATCGCCATCGGCGTCAGCCAGAGCGGCGAGACCGCGGACACCCTCGAAGCCCTCCGGAAGGCGCACCTCAACGAGCACAAGACCCTCGCCATCGTGAACGTGGTCGGGAGCACCATGACGCGCGAATGCGACGGCGTCATGTACGTGCGCAGCGGGCCCGAGATCGGTGTCGCGGCAACGAAGACCTTCGTCAACAGCATCATCTCCTTCTACCTCCTCGGGATCCACCTCGCCGCCATGCGGCGCAAGGTCCCCGCACAGGAGCGCCGCCGCCTCGTCGAGCAGCTCCGCGGCCTGCCGCGCCTCGTCCAGCAGGTCCTTGACGAAGCATCCCAGACGGAAGCGTTCGCCACCCAGTTCCTCGGCGGCAAGAACCACTCGTTCTTCCTCGGCCGCCAACTCGCGTACGGCGCCGCCCTCGAAGGGGCGTTGAAACTGAAGGAGATCAGCTACATCCACGCCGAAGGCTACGCCGCCGGTGAACTCAAGCACGGGCCCCTCGCCCTCCTCGAACCCGGCCTCCCCGTCGTCGCCCTCACGCCGAGGGACCATACGTACGGCATCATGATCTCCAACATCGGGGAAGTGCGCGCCCGCGACGCCCACGTCCTCGCCATCTCCGAACAGAGCGACCGCGAAGTCGCGAAGGTCGCAAACGCCGTCATCCGCATCCCCGACATGGACCCGTTCTTCTTCGTCGTGCCCGCTGTTGTGGTCACGTACCTCCTCAGCTACTACGCCGCCAAGGAGCGCGGATGCGCCATCGACAAGCCGAGGAACCTCGCAAAATCGGTGACGGTGGAATAATCCGACGACGCGACTTTTCGTCCGGCCTACGCGGGCAAAGCCCGCTCCGGCCGTAGGGTCGCGCCGCCGGCCGAGAGGGGCCTTGCCCCTCTCGGGCTCTCCCCGCGTCATCGTGGCCGGTTGGCTCGCGGGCGCTACACGGGTTGACATTGTGCATCGGGCGCGCTCGTTGTGAACCGGCGGCCCGTCTTTCTTACATACTCACTCACTCACTCACTCACTCACTGAATGACTCGGCCGGTCGGGCGGGGCGACGGCACCCGGGGCGGTTCCGGGGGCGCATCCGTTAAGCGGGGGGTGCGGGATGGCGGGGACATGCACGCCCCCTCGTTCGGGTCCTCCGGGATCCGCGGACCCTTCGGTGAGATGATCACGCCTGATCTGGCGCTCCGGTTGGGGGCCGCGGTTGCGGAAGGGGCGGATCGGATCCTTGTCGGCGGGGACTTCCGCGTGACCGGTGGGCTCTTGCGGGGAGCGTTTGCCGCGGGCGCACTGGCCGCCGGAGCCGAGGTGACGGAAGGCGGGTGCGCGCCGACGCCCGCGCTCGCCTATTCCGGGCGGCGGTACGATGCCGTCTGCGTGGTGACCGCGAGCCACAACCCCGCACCCGACAACGGGTTCAAGCTGTGGAATCCGGACGGCGCCGCCTTCGACATCACCCAGCGGACCGCCATCGAGACCGCGCTCCTGGGGGCTCCGCGGCTCGCGGCCTGGGACGCGGTCGGGGAACGCCGCATGGACACGACCGTCATCGCGAAGCACATGGGCGCCGTCCTCGACCATGTCGGGACCCTCGACAAGCGCCTGCGCGTCGTCCTCGATTGCGGCAACGGTGCCGCCTGCCCCGAGAGCCCCTTCCTCCTGCGCGAACTCGGGTGCGACGTCATCACGCTGAACGCGCAGCCCGATGGGCGGTTCCCCGGCCGGCCCTCGGAACCGAATGCGAAGAACATCCGGGAGCTCTCGGAAATGGTGCGGGTGACAGGCGCCGACCTCGGCCTCGCCCACGACGGCGACGCCGACCGGTGCATGGCCGTGGACGAGACAGGGACGCCCCTTGCGGGGGATGTCCTCCTCGCACTCCTTGCCCGGAAGTACGGAAAGACGCGGGTCGCGGCCCCCCTCGACTCCAGCATGGTCCTCGACGATGCCGCGAAGGACGCCGGGATCAAGGTCGTCAAGACGAAGGTCGGGGATGCCTTCGTGAGTGAGACCCTGAAGGAGCAGGGCGGCGAATTCGGCGGCGAATCCTCCGGCGCGTGGATCTTCCCCGAGGTCTCCTACTGCCCCGACGGCCCCCTTGCCGCCGCCCTCTTCTGCCGCATGGTGCAGGACGAAGGACCCCTCTCCAAACAAGCGGCATCGCTCCCCACATACCACACCGTGCGGGAAGCGCGCGCGGTCGCCAACGAGCGGAAGGACGAGGTGATCGCGCGCGTCGCCGACACCCTCGCCAAGCATGGTGAAGTGAACGCCCTCGACGGGGTCCGGGTCGACCTCGACGGCGGATGGGTCCTCGTCCGGGCGAGTGGGACGGAGCCGAAGGTGCGGGTCACGGCGGAAGCGCGGGAATCGGCGCGCATGCAGGAGTACCTGCGCCTCGGGCTTGATGCGCTGGATGCAGCGTCCGGGGCATGAGGATCGGACACCGGCTGCCGCGTCCACAGTGACCCTTCATTGTCGGGAGGGGTTCACGGACGCGGTACGAGCAGTGCGTCCCATCCCGCGCGCATCCGATCCAGCGGCCCGATCATCGGGGCGGACGTGCGCCGCCGACCGTCGGGCCCTCAATCCAGCAGTTCGCGGACCCCGTCTTCGAGCGCAACCTTCGCTGCCCACCCCAATCCCTTCAGGGCGGCCACATCGGCCACGCTCTCCCGGATGTCCCCGTGGCGCGCCGGGGCGAACGCTGGCTTCACGTCGATCCCGCGCGCGCGGATCATGGCTTCCGCAACAGCGAGGATCGTGGTCTCCTCCCCGCGACCGATGTTGAACGGCCGGCCAACGGCATCCGGATGGGTGAGCACGGTGAGCAGCGCTTGGGCCACATCCGTTGCATGGACGAAGTCCCTCGTCTGGAGGCCGTCTCCATGGATGACCGGGGCCTCGCCCTTCTTCAAGCGCGACGCGAAGTGGCTGAGGACGCCCGAGTACGGGTTCGACGGATCCTGCCGCTTGCTGTAGATGTTGAATGGCCGCACGGACGTCACGGGGAGTCCGTGGAGCGCGTGGTACATGAACGCGTATTTTTCGCCTGCGAGTTTGCTCAGCCCGTACGGCGCGATCGGTCGCGTCGGGTGATCCTCGCGAACCGGCATCGCCTCGGGTGTGCCGTACGCGGCGGCGCTCGAGGTGTACACGACGCGCGACACGCCGGCGGCGCGTGCGGCATCGAGAACCCGGATTGTCCCGATGATGTTGTGTCCCGCATCGCCTGCCGCATCCTCCACGCTTGCGGGCACACTCACCTGCGCTGCAAGGTGGATGACCGCATCGCATCCGCGGATGGCGCCGGCCACATCCGATGCGTCGCGGATGTCCCCGACCACCGACGTGAACGGGCCGGGCAGGAGGTCGAATCCAACGGGTTCGTGGCCGGCCGCACGAAGGGCTTCCACCATGTAGGACCCGACCTGGCCCGAGGAACCGGTGACGAGGACGCGCATCGGCCCGGGGAGGCAAGGGTGGCGGAAAAGTCTTGCTGATGACGGAGGGGGTCCGACCCTGGAGGCCCACGGCCCAGCATCCCTGGGCCGCAGGCGAAGGGGACCGGGGTCCAACGCGCCCCCGGCAAGGCGCTTGGGCCGTGACGCAGGGTCGTTGAATCCATCCGGCCGCATGCGTGCCGTTGAGACCACCGCGAACCCCCCGGGGACCCGATTCCTCTAAGCCCCATCCCCGCATTCCCGGCGCCGATGCCTTCGCCCCCGCCCATCACCCGTGCCGTCATCCTTGCCGCCGGGGAAGGGAAACGCATGCGCCCGCTCACCGCGAACCGACCCAAGGTCCTCCTCCCGGTGGCCGGCGTTCCCCTCGCGGAGCGGCTCGTACGGCAACTCGTCGCTGCCGGCGTGACAACCATCACCCTCGTTGTCCACTACAAGCAGGATGCGGTCCGCGAACACTTCGGGAACGGCAGCGCATTCGGCGCCACGGTCACGTACGCGGTGCAGGAGAAGCCGCGCGGCACGGGCGACGCGCTGAAGGCGGCCGGGGTCAGGGAGGACGCCCTCGTCCTCAACGGGGACCTGCTCCTCGATGACGCCGCCATCGGCAACGTCCTCGCGTCCGGGGAGTTCGCGCTCACGGGCATCCGCGTCGAGAAGCCCCAGGAATTCGGTGTCTTCGACGTGGGCACGGACGGTGTCGTGAACGCGGTCGTCGAGAAATCCCAGAAGCCCCCGTCGAACATCGCGAACGCCGGACTGTACCGGTTCCCGGCGCGGTTCTTCCGCCACCTGAACGCGCTGGAACCGAGCGTCCGCGGCGAACTGGAATTGACCGATGCCGTGAACGCCTTCCTCGATGAGTGCACCGCGACCCTCGTCGAACTCCCCCAGTGGCTGGACGTGGGCCGGCCGTGGGACATCCTGAAGGCCACCGAATGGGCCCTCGAAGGGATGAAGGGCCAGATCCTTGGCACGGTCGAGGACGGCTGCGTGCTCAAGGGGAACGTGCATGTGGCCAAGGGTGCTGTCCTGAAGTCAGGCACCTACATCGAGGGCCCGGTCTGGATCGGTGAGGACGCAGTGGTCGGCCCCAACTGCTACATCCGCCCCAACACCGTGGTCGGCAGGAAATGCAAGGTCGGGAACGCCTGCGAGGTCAAGGCGAGCGTCCTCATGGACGGCACCCACGTGGGCCACTTGAGCTACGTGGGGGACAGCATCCTCGGCGAGCGGGTGAACTTCGGTGCCGGAACGAAGGTCGCGAACCTGCGGCACGACGGCAGGAACGTGAAGGTCACGATCGAGGGGAAGCGATATGACACGGGCCGCCGGAAGATGGGCGTCATCGTGGGCGACGACGTGCACACCGGCATCAACACGTCGCTGAACGTGGGCGTCGTACTCGCGGCAGGAAGCGGCACCGCGCCCGGCCAGGTCGTGATGGGCGGGCCGGCGCCGAAGTGATGCCAAACGGCACCCGGACCCGGCGCATGCGGAACGCCGCAGTCACGGGGACCCCCGCCCGGGCCCGCGCCGGACCCGGTCCCGGACA
Source organism: Thermoplasmatota archaeon (assembly GCA_041599855.1). GTDB lineage: Archaea > Thermoplasmatota > SW-10-69-26 > JACQPN01 > JAJPHT01 > JBFILE01. Next base: position 2,357 of record JBFILE010000107.1, on the reverse strand, counting down.
ACGCCTCGGCGTGTTCCGTCAGCGCCCGCGCCATGCGTCCAGAACCGCGTGGCCATGGTTGAATGCCATGCGCTCCGGGAGCGCGTCGGCCCGGAACCACGCCAGTTCCGTCACGTCGTCCGCGGCGCGGAGGGCGCCCCCGGCAACGCGGCACTCGAAGAAGACGTTCACCGTGGTGCGACGGCCGGCGTCGTCCTCGTACGTGTCACTGAAGGACGCGAGGTAGCGGACGGGCTCGACAACCAGTCCCGTTTCCTCAAGGAGTTCCCGGCGGACGGTGTCCTCCGGCGTCTCCCCCGGGTCCATGAATCCACCGGGGATGTCCCACCATCCGAGGAACGGCTCCCGTGCCCGCTTGGCAAGGAGGACGCGCCCGGCATCATCCACCACGACCGCCCCCGCGCACGGGACGGGATTCTCCCACTGCGGCCGGCCGCACCCCGGACACGGGCGCCCGGGTTCGCCGCCGCGGTCGCCCGGTTCCAATCGGTGCCCGCACCCCGTGCAATGGCGCGCGCTCACACCGGCACCTTCCGGAGGCCCCGGAGTTCCTCAAGGACCTCGTACGGAACCGACACGTTGCCGTTGCGTCCGGTCCCGAGGCGGATGGCCGGTTTGCGGGTTCCGTGGTAATCCGACCCCCCGGACTGGACAAGGCCCATGTCCGCGGCGAGGCGGGCCACGTGTTCCCGCACGTCCGCATCCTGGTCGCTGTGGACCACCTCAACCCCCGCCAGGCCGACCCGTCGGAGGCGCACGAGGAGGTCCTGGAACACATCCCGGGGAACCGTCCACGGATGGGCGACAACGGCCACGCCTCCCGCCTTCACGATGGCGCGCACCGCATCCACGGGGGACGGCATGGGGCGAGGCACATTCGCGGGGCCGCCATCCTTCAGGTACCGGTCGAAGGCCTCCTTGATGGAGGCGACGTGACCCCCCTTCACGAGCGCGCTTGCGATGTGGGGGCGGCCGAGGCTCTCGCTCCGGTCGCCGCTCACCTCCGCCTCGACGTCGGCGAGGTCGATGGCCACGCCGAGGTCGTTGAGGCGCGTGACCGTCCTCGCGGCCCGGTCGCGGCGCCCCTTCCGGAGCTCCTCGAGGAAGGCGTCGAACGTCGCGTTCCCCGGCTCAAGGAAATACCCCAGGATGTGAAGCTCCCCCTCGGGGATCCGGGCACCCAGTTCGACGCCGGGCACAAGCTCGATCCCGAGGGCATCAGCGGCGGCGCGCGCGTCGGGAATGCCGGCCAGGGTGTCATGGTCCGTGAGGGCGAATGCTTCGAGGCCCGCGTCCTTGGCGAGGCGGGCGAGGGCGGCCGGCGCATCCGTTCCGTCACTGGCCGTGGAATGGGTGTGGAGATCGACCCGGCGCATGGGTGCCGCAGGGAAGGCCCCGGGGATAAACGGTTCGCGGCGCGGGGCCAAGCATCGCCGCACGCCAACCGAAAGGGGGCAGCGGGGGTGGAACCGGATCGTCGGATGTTGGCGGCCAAACCGTTCCCTCGGATGACTGGCCCGCATACCTCCACCGACAACCTATTAGTAGAAACGCGGGTTTGGGGGAGCCATCCCAGCAGGGGCCACCACTCATGCTCACGCCGTCCCGCAAGTTCATTTTCACGTCGGAAAGCGTCACCGAGGGCCACCCGGACAAGATGGCCGACCAGATCTCGGATGCGGTCCTCAACGCCATCTTGGAAAAAGACACGAAAGCGCGGGTCGCGTGCGAGACGATGACCTCGACGGGACTCGTCTTCGTCACCGGCGAGATCACGACGAGCACGTATGCGGACATCCCGAAGATCGTCCGCGAGACCGTGAAGGACATCGGCTACACGCGTGCCCGCTACGGCATCGACTCCGAGACGTGCAGCGTGGTCACGGCCATCAACGAGCAGTCCCCCGACATCAACCAGGGCGTGGATCGCTCGGCGGACCTCATCGGCGCCGGTGACCAGGGACTCATGTTCGGATACGCGACCGACGAGACGCCGGAGCTCATGCCCATCCCGATCCAGCTCGCCCACCGCCTCTCCCACCGCCTTGCCGCGGTCAGGAAGAGCGGGAAACTCGCGTACCTGCGCCCCGACGGCAAGAGCCAGATGAGCGTGGAATTCGAGGACGGGAAGCCCAAGCGCGCGGCAGCCATCGTGATCGCCGCGCAGCACAGCGAGGACGTCACCACGGAGGACCTCCGCAAGGACATCCGCGCCCACGTGATCGAGCCCGTGATCGCCGAGTATGTGGATGCCAAGTCCCTCCCCGAGAACTTCCTCGATGCCTCCACGGAGTACTTCATCAACCAGACGGGTCGCTTCGTCCGTGGCGGACCCTTCGCCGACGCCGGCCTCACGG
>JBFILE010000106.1:0-10853 GCA_041599855.1 Thermoplasmatota archaeon | reverse complement strand
TCGGTGCGGGCCACGCCGGATCGCGCGGCGCAAGCACCACCGTTGCGGTGGCGGGCGTGAACGCCCAGATTCCCGTGTCCTGCGGATCCGACGTGAGGTCCACGAGGGGCGTGGGCGGGACCACGTCGAAGCAGGCGAGATCATCCTCCGGCGTCGCCGGGAGATAGTACGCGTCGCCCGAGTACGCGGTGCGCCAGCACCATTCCCCGAGGTCAACGGCGCCCGTGTGATCGGCGACCGCGGCGACCCCGGCGCGGTCGAGGGCGATGCCGCCGCCTCCGAGGTTCTGGCAGGGTCCGCCGTCGGGGCCGCACAGGGTGACGGTTGCGATGCCGGATGGCGTGCGTTGGCCGGGCGCGCCGTGGATGGTGATGGTCGCGCCCACCGGGTCGGACGGGAAGACCTCGTCCGGCGTGGTGGTGACGGCATCGCTGAAGGGCGTCATCCTGCAGGCCGCCGTGATGACGCGCCCGACGACCGCGCTTCCGAGGACGCCGGTGAACCCGTTCGCCGGGTCGAGGGCGATGACTTCGAGGGCCGTGCCGGAATCCCTTCGGCAGTCACCCTGGACTTCGTGCGTCCGGTGGTTGAGGAGCACGTAGGCCGCAGGGAAGGTGGTGCCGGACTCGTCGGTGAGGAAGAACGTGAGGGTGCGGTTCGCATCATCCACGCGGTCGTAGCCGACGTTCCGTCCGAGGAATTCCACCTTCACCCCTGCGGTGCGGGCATTCGCATCGCCGGTGGCGGGTGTCGAGCACACCTGTTCCTCCAGGGTGTCCGCGGTGACACGCAGCGGGATGCCGAGGAGGGTGAGGTCGATCTCCACGTCCTCGGCGCTTGCGCGACCGCACGCTTCATTGACGGGAATGGTGCCGACTTCGCAGCGGCTTTCCACAACCGCTCCGACCGCAAACGGCGGCGCCGCATGGGCCGTCACGTTGGATTCCGCGTACGTGACACCGATGTGGAATCCGGCGCGGCTCCGGGCAAGGGCGCGCTGTTCGTTGAGGGCGCTTGATCCTTCGATGATGGCGCCGAACGCGGTGCATTCGGCGGGCCCGTTGATGCCGGGATTCTCCTTCGGCACCTGTTGGGACGGGTCCTTCACGAGGTCGATGAGCACTTCGTCGGTGGCGACGCGGCCGAGGGAATCCGTGGCGCGCACGGTCACGAGGTGGCGCCCTGCCGCGTGGTTCGCGCCGATTCGGGCGATGCCGGTCCCGCTCGCTGCGTCCAGCACCGTCTCGAGTTCGCCGTCGATGAGGAGTTCCACGAGGGCGACCCCGGATCCGGCGTCGGAGACCTCGGCGATGACATCCGTTTCGAGGACGACGAGGGCGGCGGCCGGGTCGGGCGAGGGCACGCCATCGACGCGTTGGCCGCGGACGTACGTGAAGCCGGCTTCCGGTTCGAGGATGTCCACGAGGGGCGGGAGGCGGTCCACGATGATGGGTGCCGAGACGTTCATCCCGCGGTTCCGGTACGTGTCCTCCGCGTAGGCGGTGACCGTGTAGGATCCGTCCCCGACGACCCCCGCACACACCGGTGTCGCGTTGGGGATGGTCACGTTGATGAGGGCCGCTCCGGTCCCGTTCACTGCCGCCGCCCCGTTCATGGCGCGCAGGTCGAACCAGACGCGTGCGATGGGACTCTCCGTGTCGGTGGCGGTGGCCGTGAAGCACACGTCATCCGGAATCGTGCCGTCAATGACGAGTGCCACATGGGGCGGGTCCGAATCGGGGCGCCACTGGGATTGGGGCGCAAGCGGGTGGAAGTCCCTCGCCTTCGCGATCCCCGCAAGACGGTACGGCGCGTCCGTGTCGCCGATGCCGTCGCTCGGTCGGCTCGTGTCGAAGCCGAGGTAGTCATGGTACCAGTTTCCGCCGGTCGAGGGTCCACCGAGGATGTTGGTTCCGGAAGCGGGGGACGAGTACCACCGGTTGCGGTTCCCGTCGTCCCGGACGGCGGCGCCGGCCGTGACCCGGGTGAACCCGTTGTCGACGACCACGTTGGAATCACTCGCGTAATCCACGATGACCCCCTGGTGTCCGCTCGCGAACATGTTCCGTGTGATGAGGCCGCGGCGCGTCTGGAAGTATCCGGCCTCGTTCGCCGAGGAAAATGAGCTGTCCGTGAGGCGCAGGTTCTCCACATCGATGACGCGGATGCCGAACGAGGCCTTCATCACCTGCACGCGCTCGATGATGATGTCGTTGGCGCGCTCCACGGCCAACGCGGTGATCTGGATGTCATGGATGGTGACGTCCGCCACGGGGACCGGCCCCCCGAGGATTGTGACACCGTACACCGAGTAGGCGATGCTGGCGTTCCGCAGGGCGGAAGCCGCGTGAGCGGCCGTGGTGGTGAACGTGAGCCCGAACCAGGCTCCGGCCGCCCGGTCTGCGGGGGCGCGCGCACTCGTGAACGCGATGGGGGCGGCGGCCGTCCCGGAGGCGACGAGGGCACCGGGGTCCGTGCCACCGACCCGGAGCCGCGCGTTGTTCTCGAACAGGACTTCGACCCCCGGCTCGATGGTGAGGGTCGTCAAGGCATCGGGCCCGTCAAACCCCTGCACGGTGACCGCGCCGGAGACCACGTAGGGACTGCCGGCGAGGGTCCAAGTCGTGTCCGTTGCAATGGTGCCGGATACGGGTGTCGCATGGACGGGCTCCGCAACAAGCGGCAGCCCGGCCGCCATCATCAAGGCAACGAACACCACGGCGCGCCGCGCCCGCGACGGCGCGGGTTTCCCGCCGGGCGAGCGCTGGTTCACGCGCCCACCCCCGCTAGGCCTTCGCCGCCGAATCTGGTGACGACGGTGCCGTCCGCATCGAAGAGGATGACGAGTCCTTCGCCGAGGTCCTCGCCGGGTGCGGCCACAAGGATGCGCCCGTCGCCCCGGACCACGATGGTGGCCCCGAGGCCCGCGGCACTTCCGAGGGTGGCATCGGTGAGGTTCGCAAGACGGGGTGCCTGCGGGTCTCCGGTGATGATGGGTTCGATCGGCGTTCCTGCGGCCGGGTCCGGTTGCTCAAGGGCCTCGGCAAGGAGCGCGGTCACCGTGGGATCGGGTGCCGCGGCGTTGATGTCCCCGTTGAACAAGTAGGCGCGGCCCGAGTCGCCGGCACCGGGGGCACCGATGACGACACGGGACCCGGACAGCACGGCAAGCGATGAACCGAATTCGGCACCCGCGAGCCTGCCCGGGTTCGAGTACGCCACGAGGGGCCGCGGCGTCGTCGGCGTCAGCGCCGCGAGGAGGTTCTGCTCCACCGTCCGGTCCGGTTCCTCGGATGCGGGTTCCGGTTCCCCGGGGAACAGGTACGCTGCCCCACCGCCCGCGGCTCCCGGCGCACCGGCGAGGATGCGGCCGTCGAGGAACGCGACACTCGTTCCGAGGAACAGGTCTGCGCCCCAGTTGTTCACCGAGTGCAGGCGCGCACCCGTGTAGGCGTGCATGCGGTGGACGACACCGGAATCGCGTCCACCGGCATCGGCGAAGGGCGCACCGATGAGGACGGTACGGGTCGCCGCATCCGCCGCGATGGCGGACCCGAAGGCGTCGCCTTTGGCGGCCGACGGGTTCCCGAGGGTGAACTCGAGCGCCCCACTGGTCCCGTTGAACCGGTGCACGACCCCCGCGTCCTTCGCGGAGGCGTCATCGCCCGGTGCGCCGACGAGGATGTCGGCCCCGAGGACGGAAATGGCGTACCCGAAGGCATCGTCCGTGGCCGGTGTCGGGTTGTCCAACGTGAGGAGGAGGTCCGCCGTGTCCCCGTCATACACGTACACGCGGCCGGACCCGCCCACGTTCGAGCCATCGGGGAGGTACGTGCGGTTGCCGGGGGCACCGATCACGACGCGGCCGTTGGGCGTCGTTGCCACGTCCCAGCCGAAGCGGTCACCGTCCGCGCCCGCCGGGGGCACGTACACGGTCACGAGAAGCCCCGTGTCACCATCGTACCGGCACGCCGCGCCGCCACCCGTCGTGGTGTCGTGGGGGAGGCCCACGATGACATCGTTCCCGAGGACAGCAAGGCCGCGTCCGAGGGCATCGCCTGCGGTGGCGGGGCACGCGAGCCGGACGGTCACGCACGTCTCACCGGATGCGCCGAGGTATGCGATGTCGTCCCCGGAGTACGTGGCGCGGAAGCAGTGGCGGCCCACATCGAGGATGCCGCTCGTCGCGTTCGACCGCGCAATGCCATCGATCACGTCGGGGACACCGAGGCTGTTGAAGGATTGGTCGCACGTGGCGCTCGCGAGGGCCGCAGGTGTGCAGTGCCGCACCGTCACGTTTCCGGTGGGCACGGGCCCACCACCGGTGAGGGCCGCGGTCACGTTCAATGGCGTCCATGGGGCGGCGAAACCGCCGATGGCGTTGGTCGTGAGCACCATGGTCACGGGCTGGCGCACCACAAGGAGGCAGGCGGCTCCGGCATTGGTGGCATCCGTTGGCGCGTAGTTCCCGTCGCCGCCGTACGTCGCACCCCAGCAGTTGACGCCGAGGGGCAGGAGCGAAGAGGTGGCAGGCGAGGTGACGACGCCGGCACCGTCGAGGTCCGCCTGCCCGATCGCCGTGCCGGTCGCGGGGGCACATCCCACCGAGGGCACGATGGCGGCGGGTCCGCAGATGCGGAACGTCGCATTGCCCGTGGGGGCGGGTCCGGCCGCGGATGCGGTGAGGCGCGCAATGGCCCCATGCCAAGGCGCGACTCCGGCACCTGCGTCAAGGGACGCGAGGGCGAGGGTCGGCGTGGCGCGGACCACGGTGAAGCATGCCCCGAACACGTTGGTACCCTGGGACGGATGGTACACGATGGATCCCACGTATGCGGCACTCCAGCAGTGACGCCCCTCGGCAAGGGGTGTCGGGAGGGCCGCGGACGTGGCGATGCCGCCTGCGAGGGCCGCCGTCGTGACGAGGGTCCCGGTTCCGGGGTCGCATCCGTTCGTGGCGTTCACCTCGGACGGTCCGCAGTGGCGGAACTCGACGTCGCCGTCCGGTGTCGGGCCGTTGCCGTTCACGATGGCGTACGCGCTCACCACGGACCACGGCGGCAGGGCGGAACCGCCCGGGTCGGAGGCGACCGCGGTGACGGAGGTCTGCTTCGCCGTGGTGAAGCATGCGCTCGCGTTGTTCGTGAACCCGATGGCGGAGTAGCTGCCGTCGCCCGCATACTCGGACCGGAAGCAGTACTTGCCAAGAGACACGGTGAGGTTCGTTGCATTCGAGACCGCGAAACCGGTGACATCGGAGATCGCCATGGAGGCGTTGACGAGGGTTCCGGTTCCGGGGTTGCATCCGGAAGCCACGACTTCCGACGGGTTGCAGAGGTACAGGTTCACATTCCCGAGCGGCTGCGGGGCACCGCGGTGGCCGACGATGCCGATGCGGGCCGCCTGGTCGCCACCCGGGATCGCTGCTGCGCCACCGGGCGAGGCAATGAGCACACCGGTCGGTTCGCGCAGCACGACGAGGCAGGCATCGTCGCGGGTGGCGCCTGCGGTGGACCCGTCCCCGGCATAGACGGCGCGGTAACAGTGTTCACCGAGGTCCAGCGTGGGCCACGTCCGGATCCGTGAATCGACGACCAGGTCGCTGGGCGTCGAGGACCCGGTGTCGGAGTCGAGGGCTTCCCGGAGCTTATACAGGAGCGCGCGACCTGCAGGCCCTTCACCGGGAGCCCCGATGAGGATGTGGCCCGCCGGGGTCACCGCGACCGCCGCGCCGAAGCGCCCCTCGTCGGATACGTTGCCGGCGAGGTAGCGCTGGTCCAGCTTGGCATCCTCCGGGTCAACGACGAGGACCGTGCCGCCGTTCTTCGAGTCCCCGACATCGAAGCCCGGCACACCGGCCGCGATGCGACCATCCGCAAGAAGCGTCAGGATGCCGCCCACGCCGTCACCCGCGGAGGTCAGATCATTGCGGTACGTGCGGAGCCACGTCCCGTTGGACGCGCCGAACACATGGATGGCGCCGGCCGTGGCCGCGGCCACGTTGTCGCCGGGGTCCCCGATGACCACGTGGGTCGCGTCGAGGGCAACCCCTTGGCCGAAGGTGCTGTTCGCCATGGCCACCGGCGGGGCGAACGTGCCGGCCGTCATGGCTGCTGCGAGGTCGTAATCGTACGCGGTGGCCGAGGCCGGTGCACCCACGAGGAGCCGGTCGCCGAAGACAGCGACCGATGACCCGAAGTCCGACGCCGAATCGGGAGCCACGATCACCCAGGGCGCGCTGGCCGTCGTGTTGTACACGAAGACCGCTCCCGGGAGGGCGCTGCTTGTGGACGGCGCACCAATGATGACCCGCCCTCCGGCCGCAGCCAACGCAGTCCCGTAGGCACGTTGTGCCAGGGGCGCGGGGTCCACGAGGGTCGCGACCGAGGCGAACGTTTCGTCCCAGATGTCGACCGAGCCAGCCGACGCCGCGGGGCCCGCAAGGATGCGGCCGTCCGCAGCAAGGAGGACGCGGGCGGGGTCCGTGGGGGTCAGCGTATTCACGGGAGCGCCGTGGGCGGCGTCGACCACGGCGATGGACGAACCATCGGCGGTGGTGAACAGCACATGGCCGGAGGTGGCGGCGACCGCCTCGCCGATCACACGGGCATAGGTGGTTGGTGTCGGCGCCGCGGCTCCGCCGGATCCGTCGAGGGTTGCCGTGCCGAGCTGCGTGCCGGCGGGAGCCACGCATGCGCTGTTCACGACTTCCCATTCCTGACAGAGGAAGAAGGTCACCGCGCCCGTCGGGGTCGGTCCTCCACCGGACGCCACCGCGACGGCGAGGGTCGGATCGATGCCGGGCGCAATGGCCGCAGCGGGACCGACAGTGGGCGTGATCGAGGCCGTGTGCTTCACGAAGAAGCACGCGCCGGACCCTGCCGTCTCGTTCGCGTGGTAGAAGCCGTCACCCGCGAACACGGCGCGCAGGCAATAGGTGCCGGCAGCGCCGACCCCGAGGGTGGCTCGCGCATCGGGCGTGAACTGCACAGGCGCAGCCGCCGTCCCGGAGCCGCTGGGGCATTCCCCTCCGACGACCTGGTTGGGCGCGCAAAGGTACATGGTCACGGTTCCGGACGCCCGGGGCCCGGCCGCGAGGAGGGTTTCGTCCACGGTTGCCACAGCGACCACGTTGCCGTTGGTGGCCACGTCCGTGGATTCCGCCGCAAGGGTCCACAGGAGGGTCCGGAGGCCAGGATCCTGGTCCAGGGAGAAACAGGCCTCGCCCCGGTTCGTCGCATCCGCCGGTTCGTACGCACGGTTCCCCGTGTACGCCATGCCCCAGCAGTAGTCTCCGCCCAGGAGGTTCAGGAATGTACCGGATGGCGAGCCGTCGTCACCGAAGATGAAGCCGCCGCCGGTTTCCTGGTCCACGATGGCGTCCCCTGTCGCAAGGGACGAGGACGATGCGTGGAGGCCTGCGGGGAAGGAGGTCGCGTTCGCCCGCGAAGGCGCCGTGATGTTGGTTTCCCACGCGCCCGTTGCGGCATCGAAGAGCAGGATGACGCCGGTGGTGGTGTTCGCGTCCGGACCTGCCACGGCGAGGGTGGTCGCGGTGAGGGCGACCATGCCGCCGAAGCGTGTTCCGTTCGCGGGGTACGGGTCCTGGACGATGGTGGTGTTCCACCCTTCGTCATGGAGGATGACGCGGCCGGCCGCGTACCCGGTCGCGTTGCTTCCCGGGGCCCCGACCGCGACGGTGATGCCGCGGACTGCAAGGGCGCTTCCGAAGGCTTCGTCGTCGGTGCCGTTCGGCGGCGTGACCATGGTGACGGTCGCGTTCGCGTACGGGAAGGCGAAGATCGCACCCGCATCCGGGGCGGCCGTGTCGTTCCGCGGCGCGCCGACGATGATGCCGTCGCCCCAGGGAGCCATGGCGTGGCCGAAGCCGTCGCCCGCATCGCCTCCCGCGAGGTTGTGGATCCATGTGCCGTCCGATTCGAAGATGCCGACACGGCCCACGTGGGTCGCGGACCCGGCGATGCCGGGTGCGGCGACGGCGTAGGATCCGTTCGCAAGGATGGCGACTGCCGCGCCCGCCCGATCATCGGCGGAGGGAGTGTCCAGTTCCAGCGTGTGCAGGAGGACACCGGTAACGATGTCGTAGGCGTAGGCTGCCCCAACGTCCGTGGCGGAGGTCCCGTCGCGTCCGGGCTCCCCCACGAGGAGGACGCCGTTCGCGAGGGCGAGGGAGGCTCCGAAGAACCCGTTCCCTTCCGGAACGGGGGCCGTGATGGTGTGGCGGATGAGTTTCGTTGCGCGGTCGAGGACGTACACGGCGCCCGCGTTCACGGTGACGGTTCCCGCAAGGGGCGCGCCGAGGACGATGACGTCGTCGTCGTGGGCGACCGCGGTGCCCGCCGAATCCTCAAGGTACGGGATGACGGGGCTGATGGCAAGGCCCGTGGCGTTGAGTTCGGTTGTGGAGAAGATGGGGCCGTTCCCGGTTTCGCATCCGACGCCGTTCGTGATCTCGGAATCGAAGCACAGGCGGAACGTGACGTTGCCCGTCGGGATCGGCCCACCCACTTCGGGCAGGAGGTTCACGAGTCCGGTGATGTCGGTGTCGGGAGACACACTTCCGCTCGGTTCGGAGACGAGGCGCGTGCCGACGGGCTTCTGGCCCACTTCGAAACAGTACCCGGTTGCATCCTCGGTCAGGGTCGTCGGGTTGTAGAACCGGTCGCCGTCCGCCTCGATCCGCCAACAGTGACGACCGGCGTCAAGGTCCACGAAGGTGCGGGTGCGTGTCAGGGTCGCATCCTCCCGGTAGGCGTGCGCGCCGCCGAAGCTCGCGCCGGTATCATGACCGGGGACACCGACAAGGATGCCGGTGGAATCGGCTGCGAGGACACCGCCGAAGTGGGCGAAATCGAGGGGATTCGGGTTCGTGACGCGTTCGCGGAACGCGAGCGTCGAGGCATTGAAGACCAGCATGTCCCCGGCGGACGTGTCGACGCCGCGGGCACCAACGATGATCGAAGTGCCGGTGGTGGCGAAGGCCCATCCGAAGCCTTGTCCGGCCGTGTCCGCATCCGCCGGGATCTCCGTGTTGTTCCCGGTGTCGGATTCGACCAGGTATACGCGGCCTGCGGTGGCCACCGCGTTCGCGGTCGCCTGCGGGGCGCCCACGAGGAACGCCGTGGCGTTGTACCCGTGGACCGCATGGCCGAACGCTTCCCCCGTCAGGTTGGACGGATTGTCCACATGCCCCAGAAGCAGGCCGTTCGCGGCGTGGTAGAACAACACGCGTCCCGTGGAGGTGTTGTGGTCCGGCGCGCCGACGGCGATGATGGCGCCATCGGTGGAGAACGCGATGCTGGCCCCGAAACCGCTCGCGCCGTTCGTGAGCGTGAAGGACGGCGACGTGGATGCGGTACCGTACACGCGCACGTCTCCGTCAGCGTCGGCCACGGCAAGGCGCGAACCACCGACCGCGAGCACCGAGCCGAACCCGTCGACCGTGGCCGTGCGGTTGAGCCCGGTGATCTCATTGCCGGTGCTCCAGAGGAACGCGCGCATGTGGCCGCGGGTGGAGTCGGCGCCCGGTGACCCGACGACCATGCGGGTGCCGTCCGAGGCAATGGTTGAACCGAACGCATCGCCGGCCGTGATGCCATGCAGGATCTTTTCCAGGTGCCCGTTCGCACGGTTGAAGATGTACACCGCGCCGGCGCCATCGCCGACGTCGGAGTTCGCCGGTGCCCCGAGGGCCACTTTCGTGGCCGTCATGGCCATGGCGCTTCCGACGCGTCCCGTGATCGGTGTCGTCGTGCTACTTCCGAAGAAGCCGTTCACGTTGGTGCCGAGGGGGCCTTCGAGGAGGTCCCCGGCGCCCGCCGGACAGCCGGCGGCATCCGTTTCCCATGCCTCGCAGAGCCATACGCTCACGGTTGAGATTGTCCCGTTGGGCATGGGGTGCAGGTTGTTCGACCGGTTGTAGACGAGGGCGATGGAGACCTTGGCACCCGGCACGATGGTGGTGTTCTGCGGGCTCGTGGTCGCGGTCAGCACGAGCACGGGTTGCTTGACGGCGTCGAAACAGTCGGGGCTCGTGATGTTGGCGGGCAGGTAGGAGGTGTTGCCGAGGTATTCCGCGCGCCAGCAGTAGGTGCCGATGGTGAGGGTGTCGTTGACGACCACGGACACGGCGGGGCCGTACTTGACCTCCACGACGCCGCCCTGCTGCACGAAGGGCCCGCAGAGGCCGGTGGTCGCGTTCGCCGAGCAGAGGAGGAACTTGACCTTGCCGGAGGGCGCCGGGGCCCCCATGGGTCCCGTCACGGTGAGGGTCGCGAAGGTGTCGTTCCCGGGGATCTGTGCCCCGCTTCCCGTGACCGTGAGGTCAAGGGTCGCGGTCTGGACCTCGGTCCGGAAGCAGGCGGCACCGTTGTTTGTCACGATCGCCGGCGCGTACACGCCGTCACCCGAGTACATGGCACGCCAGCAGAACTTGCCCACATGGAGGGTCATGTCGGACGGTGTCGATGCGCTCGTGACGGAGGTGCCCGCCACGGGAACGAGGGCGTCCACGGTTTCCCCGTTGGGTCGCGGGCATCCCGCATTCGTGATGTTCACGGGGTTGCAGAGGACGAAGGTGACATCGCCCGTGGGCGCGGGCGCATTCGCCGCTGCACCAAGGGTCAGGGTCGCGGTGGCGCTGATTCCGGGCGTCTTGTTGGTGCCGGTGGGCGTGGACGCGAGGGTCAGGACGGCGTGCTGCAGGGTGGTGCGGAAACAATTCGCCTTCTCCGCGCCCACGGTGACCGCCTGGTAGAACGTATCCCCGGAGTATGTGGCGCGCCAGCAGAAGGTGCCGGGCGCGCCGCCTGCCACGTAGGGCATTGAGGTCG
>JBFILE010000105.1:0-10935 GCA_041599855.1 Thermoplasmatota archaeon | reverse complement strand
TCGTCGCGGACGGCCGGGCACATCCTGCTCACGACGGCGGATGTGCAGTATCCCCCGTATTAGGCGCGGCACGCCGTCGGCGGCGCCCCGGCGCAAGGGTGCGGTGGCCGCCCTGCAGGCCACGCGCTCCGCCGGAATCCCGTGCCTGCGCCGCCTTCGACTCCCGCCGCCCACAAACCGCTGGGAGCGGGTGACGGGGATCGCCGCGCGCGGCCGTCGACCGACCGGCGTCCTGCCGTTGCCGGGAAGGCGGAGCCCGGACGGGGGCGGGGAAACCCATAACCCCCCTCCCGCGCCCTTGACCTCCGGGAGAGAGGCTCACATGCGAACGTTCACCTTGGCCATTCTGGTCCTCATGCTCGCGGCGCCATCCGCCGCAGCCACTCATTGGACACTCTATTACGCGGGTGCCACCGCCGAACCCGGCACCCCCCACGAGGATGATGGCGTCGTCCTCGATGCACCCGGGAATGTCCTCCACGGGTACGAGAACCGCATCAGCCCCCCCGGCGTGACGCCGGGGGACGGCGGCCTGTTCCTGGATGCCCGGGTCAGCAGCGTCATCGGCTCGTCCACGGCGCCGACTCCGGATTTCTACACGGAGACCGCGACCGGCGAGACCCTCGGCCGCCACGACCTGCTCCTCCCCACCACCCGCCGCATCAGCGCATGGTACGGATGGTGGACGGACATCGACGGGAACGGCGCCGTCGCCGACGTCCACGACGGCGCATGCGGCCCTGCCGGTTGCCCGGCGGACGAGTTCCGGTGGCGCGGCCACGGCTCCGATGATGCCGTCGCCGTCATCGCGTACGTCGTGCCCGGCGAACGATTCCCCACGGGAACCCTTTCGCCGTGGGCGTACAAGCCGAGCCAACTCGGGTCGTTCAACAAGGCTTCCACCTTCGAATTGAAGGTCATGGAGGACAAGACCTCCTGGGAGAACCCCGAGCAGAGCTGGACCGCGTCCCTCTTCGCGAACTACGACGGCGGGTTCCTCATGACCCTGCACACCCTTGTCGCGGCAGGTGCACCCCCCTCCATCGGATCCCCGACCGAGTATGCGCTCGATGACCCGGCGGCGCTCCTCGATGTGGACCGGTACACGGCCATCGCGCCGGAGGTCGAATCCCTCTACACGTCCTCCGTGCCGGTGGTCCGGGCGACCCTTGCCATGTTGTCGCCGGACGACCTCGCGCCCGCCGCCGACGCCTTCGTCCAAGGCGCAAGGGACGACGCGGACGAGGAGAAGGACAAGGTGTACGTCGCCGTGGCTGACGGTCGCGCCGCAGCCATCGCCATCATCGCGAGTCCGGACGACAAGGAGCCGAACTCGGTGTTCGACGACTTCGAGGGCCGCGCCATGTTCGGCGGAGTCGGCGGCCACGACGGCGCGTACAACACGTACGACGGGTACCTCGGGGGATACCACCTGTACTTCGACAATGTGGCCCGGGGCGCCTACTGCGCCGGCGCGTGGGCGACCGTTCCCGGCACGAGCATCGTGGCATCCGCGCCCGCGGACACGACATGCCAGTCCTCGTCCGCCTATTTCGACCCCCCGAGCCAGGCAGACGCGGGCCGATTCCTCGGAAGCGAGGATCGCACGTCCGGCTTCAGCCTGCTCTTCGAAGGCCACATCTTCCTCTGGAAGGACCTGAACGCGGACACACACGTGGGCACCGTCTGCGACCCGGCGACACCCGCCTTCGATGCCGAGCGCAACACGTGCACGGAATCACCGCACCCGTACCCCCACGGGACCCGGAGCCAGGAAGCGGTGCCGGTGTGCGCGGCCGCCCGCGCGACGGACACCACGTTCACGGTCCGACCCCTCGGCGGCCCGTGGTCGAATGCCGTCCTCGTCCGCGACATGCGGGACACGACGCGCGTGGCGTTCGACCAGCATTGGGAAGTCCTCACGGGCACGGATGAGGTGACGCTGCGGTGGCGGAGCGATTGCATCTCGGGGTCCGGGAAGCCGTTCCCGCCGGACGCCCAACTGTACGCGCGGGATGCCCTCTGGTTCCCCGCCGGCGGCAGCCGCGTGCCCCTCGTCGTGACCGCCGAAGTGTCCATCGCAGCGTTCAATGACGCGAGCCTCGGCATCAGTGAAGCCAACGAGCGCGTCCTCGATGTGGACGTGTTGCCGGCGATGATGTGAGGCCGGGCGCCGGTCCGGACCGAAGGCGGATGTCGGGCGCGCCGGCGGAACCGCCCGCCTCCGCTGCGCCCCGCGACCGGCCCGGCCACGGACCGCCATGCGACAGGCTGAAGCGTCCGCGACGAATCCCCCCGTCATGCACGCGGTCCGGGCCCTCTCCCTCGACTGGTACGGTACCCTCGTCCAAGGCGGTACGGATCGGTTGGTTGCCCTCCTTCGGGAGCGGGTGAACGCCCATCGCCCCGACGTCGCGTTCGCGGACATCCTCCATCGCCGGGAAGCGCTCATCGCGAGCCTTGAGACGCGCAGCTTCCTCGCGTTCGAAGCGCGGGACCAGTGGATCCTCGGCACGTTGTACTCGGAATTCGGACTCCCGGGGGACCCGGTGGATGACGCGGCCGCGCTCCATCGCGCGCACCTGTCCGTGACCGCGTACCCCGAGGCGGCGGACTTCCTTGCGCGGGTCGTGGCCGCTGGCATTCCGACCGTCATCGTCTCCAACGCGGACGAGGACATGATCCGGGCCGGGCTCGCGCAGACCGGGCTTGCGGCCGATGGGGTCGTGACGAGCGAGACGGCGAAGGCGTACAAGCCCGCGCCGGCCATGTTCGAGGCGGCGGTGAAGTCGCTCGGCGTGCCGGCGTCTGCTATCGTGCATGTCGGGGACAGCTTCGTTGCGGATGTGGTCGGGGCGAAGCGGGTGGGGATGCGGGCGGCGTGGGTGAAGCGGACGGGGTTGCCTGCTCCGGCAGGGGCGGAGGTGTCGGCGGACTTCGAGTGCGGGGACCTGTTGGAGCTTGCGGGCTTGTTGGGGTTGTGAAGTTCCGGGTCGTTGTTGCGGGGTTGACTCTGTGCCCCTGCACTCCCTCCGGTTGCCTCGTGGGTCCAGTCCATTCAACACGGAGGGCGCGGAGAGCACGGAGGGTGTTGGAAACCCCCCCTCCCCCGATTCGGCGGGTTCGCGTCTGGCTGGTGGGCCTACTCGCGGAGTTCCACCATCATCTCGACTTCCACGGGGGTGCCGAGGGGGAGGACGTTCACTCCGACGGCGGCCCGCGCGTGGCGGCCGGCATCCCCGAACACCTCGACCAGGAGTTCGCTCGCGCCGTTCGCCACCTGCGGCTGGGCGGTGAAGGAATCCTCGCTCGCGACGAAGACGCCGACGCGCACGACGCGGGCCACGTTGTCGAGGGAGCCGGCCGCGGCCTTCACGACGGCGAGGGCGTTGATGGCGGCGAGGCGCGCGAAGCGCTGCCCGTCCTCCACGGACACGTCCTTCCCGAGGCGGCCGGTCTGTTCGAGCTTGCCGTCAACGAACGGGAGTTGCCCGGAGATGACGACGAGGTTCCCGGTGCGCACGAACGGGATGTAGGCGGCCACGGGTTTCGGGGCTTCGGGGAGGGTGATGCCGAGTTCCTTGAGGCGGGCTTCCGGGGAAGACATGAGCCGCGGGAACGGGCAGGGGGTTGAATAGGATTGCGCGGGGATCGCGCGGGTTGCGCGGGGATTGCGCGGCCGGGATGGCACCGCGGAGCGATCGTCCGACCAGCACCCACCCTTGACGCGCAACCCCATGAACGGCTTACCGGGATGACGTCCGCTTCCTGCGCGCCTTCTTCGCGGGCACCTTCTTCTTGGGAGCCGGCTCGTCGCGCATGGTGACCATCATGGGCGGGTCCGGGTCCACGATGAGGGGGAGGCCGCTGCCATTCTCGAGGAAGTCCCTGAAACTCTTGTGTCCGAGGCTCTTGTAGTCGAATGCGGGGTCCAACCGCTGGATCGTGGCGTGGAGTTTGCCGCCGTTCGTGCTGCCGGTCTCGTCGATGGCACTGTCGAAGGCAAGTTGCACAAGGTCCTTCGTGGTCATCACGTCCGCGCCCGGCACATTCACTTCCTTGGGTTCGGTGGCGTCCTGCACCTTCTCGCCCTTGGACAGGGGGAGGCGGACGAACTGGTCGCAGCTCTGGACGAGGGCTTCCCCGACGCGGTCCTGGTTGCCGGCGCCGACGACGCGGCGGCCGCCTTCGCGGATGCGGCGGGCAAGGCGCGCGAAGTCCGAGTCACTCGTGGCGAGCACGAACGTGTCCACGATGCCGCGGTGGAGGAGGTCGATCGCGTCGATCGTGAGGTAGATGTCGGTGGCGTTCTTGCCGCTCCTGTTGGAGCGGAGGATGCTCACGGGCTCGAAGGCGAGGTCCCGGATGGCATCCTGGTACTTGGCGATCAACGGCGCATTCCCGTAGATGCGCCGGATCGCGACGCGGCCTTCGACGGCGGCCACGCGGAAGATGTCCTTCAGGGGCACGTCGGCCACGTTCTCGTAATCGATCAGGAGCGCGACGATGGGTTCGCCGCGCCGGGGGTCATCCTCGGCCACGAACCAACCGATGGATGCCGGGAGTATTTGAATCGGTCGCGTACGATCGCGCGCACCGGCGCGCCCGCGACAGGCCGAACGACGCAAGGCCCAGGATACCCGGGAGCCCCGGGCGGGAGAGTCGCGAATTCCCCCGCCGACCTCGGATGCCCGGATGCATCACGTGAACCGGATGAAGCACTCCACCCAACGGATGCGGGGGCTGTTCAGGACGCAGCAGAGGTTTCCGAAGATGCACGGGTTCACGACCGGTTCAACCATGCCGGGCCGCACCACCACCGTGCCCACATGGGTCGGGTCAAGGTCCGGCGCCCGCTGCGCCGAGTCCACGAACGCGATCGTGTAGTTGTACACGCCCTGCGGCAGGTCCGCGACCCCGAGACTTCCCGACGCGAGGAACGTGTCGGATTCGAGGATGATCGGGTCGCCGAAGGGATCGGCCAGGTTCGTCAGGCGCACCTGCGCGATGACGGGTTCGTCCGCGGTCCATGTCATCGAGAATCCCTGCCCGTTCCACAGGATGCCGGGTCCGGTCTGGGTCACGGTGACGGAGGGTGCCTTCGTATCGATGGCGAATGCCGTGTCCACAGACGCCGGGATGCCCCGGGCGGCTTCGACCGCGACGGTGACCGCGTACATGCCGTCGCCGAGACCGGCGGTCGGCACCATGGCGCGGTAGATGCCGTCAGCACCCATCTCAGCAGCCATCCACGAACCGGAGCCGAGGCGGACGTTCGCCGAGGTCACGTCGTTGGCGCCGGGCACCTTGAACGCGACTTCGACGGCGGGCGTCGCTGCCGGGTCCACCGATTCCAAGGCTTCCGGCGCAAGGATGTCGATGACGGGCGCCCGGGTTTCGAGGCGCAGGGTGCGTGCCGCATCCGTGACACGGTGGGCCGCGTCGCCGGCGAAGGTGGCACGCACCTGGAACGGTGCGACGGCATCCGCGGGAACCGCGAGGGTCACGACACCGGTACCGTCCGCGCCGAGCGTGATCGTTTCCGTCGCGCCCTCGGACGTGGTGAGGGTCACCGGTGCGCCGGCGACCGGAGCGTCACCGATCGCTTCGGCGAGGCGCAGGGTCGCGGTCACGTGTTCACCGGGGTGGGCACGGTCCACGGCGCCGTCCATGGTCGACACGCGAAGGTCGAGTGCGGCCGGCGCGCGCCCTTCGAACGGGGTGGTCCCGGCCGCGAGGTCCGCGATGCCGTCGCCGTTGGTGTCCAGCCCGCCGTTCACCGCGGCCATCGCAGCCGCAGTCGTCGTGCCGGTTCGCGTGAGGTCCTGGAGGCGTTGCTGCACGTCCTCCGTGTCCACGCGGAGAACCGCGGTACCGTCGGGTCCGATCCCGACCGCCGGGATGACGACTTCCCATGTGGTCACGATGGTGCTGCCGTCCGCGTCGAACAAGGCAACCGGTCGTTCGAGGGTCACGTCGTGGACACTACCGGGCGCGCCCTTGACAACGACCGCGAGGTCGGGGGTGTCGGGGCCGGCTTCGATGTCCGTGGCGCCAACCGCCAGGAGGCCATCACGCGGCGCTGCCATGCCGGTGCTGGTCACTGTGGCGCCGAGGAGGCCGAGGTCGTGGACGGTGGGCGAGTGGATGCGGGCCTTCCCGAATGCGAGGGTTGCGCCGCCGAAGGCGAATGCAAGGTCCCACGGAATCGTGACTTCACCACTGAGCCAGCCCCACCGCGCACCCATGACCAGCGGGTCGAGGGACCCTTCCGCGGGGAGGAGCATGAACACCATGACGGGCGTCCGCACGTCCTGGTACTTCACGTTCGTCAGGGGCGACCGGTACGTGGGTGCGATCTGGCCCGGGATCGGCGTCACGGTTTCTGTGGCGATGCCGCCGGTGGCGGCGCCTGCGGTGGAGAACCAGCCTGCGACGAACCCGCTTTCCGCGTGGCCGGCAAGGATGGCGGTTGCGGCCGCATCCAGCGTCGTCCCACGCGCGAGCATGGTCGGCGTGAAAGTCCCGGTCTTGAATTCGATGGCAAGGAGCGCCTCCAGATCGAGTTGGGCATCGAGGGTGGCCTGCGCGCTCAGGGACACGGGGAACGAGAACTTTTTCCAGCCCACCTGGACCGTCTTGCTGAAGGATTTGTCCAGGGTGAGATCGGGGAGGCCGAACTTCACGTTCACGAAGACGGAGTCCATGTCGCTCATCTTCAGGGTCCCGTCGTCCGCGAGGTAGAGTTTCCCGCCGACGCCGCCTCCGCCCTGGGCCTGGGGCAGTTTCGCGATCCGCCCTTCGAGGTCGAAGTGGATGTCACTTTCCACGGCGGCGCGGCCGCCGAGTGCGGCGTTCAGGGTGGGCGCGTCGAAGAAACGCAGGCCTGTCGTGGTGAGGTTGAGGTCCGCGGCCTTCGCAAGGTACCCGTTGAAGGCGATGGGGGATTCCGTGCCGAGGACGCCTGCGACGGCATCATCGAGGGTCCACGTCCATTCCTCGCCGTCGTTCACCAGGGTGTTCGGGTCCCATTCGACGACGTCGCAGCAGTGGAGGCGTTTCGGGAGGATGCGGTACCATTGGGGGAATTCGTTCGTCGCGGCTTCCTGGTCCGCGATGGCCTCCATGGAATCGGGCCGGGAATCGGGGCCCGTGTGGCTGTTGTCGTGGGCGACGGGGCCCCAGTAGAACGGGTAGTCCTGGTTGAGGCGGCAGAGGAGGCGGAGGGTGGATTCGGGGATGGCGGGGACGATGCGGGATACGACGTCGGCACCTCCCGCAACGACGGCATCGACCCGATAGTAGTAGGTCCGGTCGCACTGGAGTCCGGGGTCCACGTCGGTCGTGCGGTTCGTGACCGCGTTCACGAGCACGAGGGCGTCCGGTTGGTCGCCGCGCAGGATGCGGTAGGAGAGGACGTTCTCGACCGGCACCCCGGGATCGAGGGCCCATGACAGGGTCGCTTCGTGGGTGCGCGGGCCGCGCGTCACGGTGAGGATGATGCTTTCCTCGATGACTGCCGTGACCGGTTCGGCCGCGTGCTTCCGGATCGTGATGGCGTCCACCGTGACGCATCCGTAGATGTTCTGGCCGCTCCACGAGCATTTCCCGTTGAAGCGCACGTGGGAGACCTCGGATACGGGGCGCGTGTCGCTGTTCCGGACGACGCCGTCGAGGGTTCCGGTCTGCTGACCGCTGAGGATGGTCATGCCGTAGTCGACCCAGTTGCGGGTCGTGTAGCCGAAGCCGTTGTGGCTCGTGAAGAACCCGCCGTAGGAGGGGGACTCGGTCACGGCCCAGCCGCCGGCCGAGGTCTGGACGAAGGTGTCGTAGCTTGGCGCGGTGCCGGTGTTGCGGACGCGTGCCGTGAACACGATTCCGGATGCGGCGGTGACGGGGATGGTGGGGAATGTTGCCTGGCCTTCGCCGTTGGTGCCGACGGCTCCATTCAGGCTTCCGCCGCTGATGCCCCAGCCGGACGGGTATGTCCAGCCGTTGCGGTTGTCGAGGAAGTCATCGTGGAAGGTGAAGGTCGCGTAGGGGTCGCTCGCGCTTTCGGCCGCGGGGTTTCCATGGAAGATGCGGATCCAGGAGCCTCCGGTTGCGATGGTGGGCACGCGGACCCATGCACGGGCATCGGGGGTTCCGCAGCCGGATGCAAGGAAGTGCGGCACTGCGGAGTCGCCGGCGGCGTCCGCGAATCGGAGGTCCCCGCAATCGGGCCGCATGAGGCCGCCGGCGATGGCTTCGGCGCTGTCGAATGCCACTTCGACCTCGAAGTCGGTGAGCGTGGGCCCGGGGTTGGTGATGCTGACGAGGCGGACGATGGCCCAGTCGTCCCAGGCTCCGGGCGCGGCGGCGCCGACGGGGGTCGGGATGCCTGCGGCAACGAGGAGGGTGACGAATGCCACGGCGATGAGGGTGCGGGAAGGCTCCATCACGAGGCCTCCAGAAGTCCGGTCTTGGCTGCCGTTCCGATCCGCGTTTCCACGCCCGCGGCGTTCCCGGTTGTCCCCGTCTCGTATGCCATGGCTGAAGCCTCCCCCTACGGAAGGTCGTGTGCATGATCGGGAGATCATAAACGGGTATGGGTGCAGCTTTTTTCGCGTCCCACGCCGCGATCACCTTGCGCGCCCGGAATTCGGCTTAAATATCATCACTCCGGTACGCGACCTGTTTCCCATGTCCGCCCGTCCCATGACGTTGGCCGAGAAGATCCTCGCCGTGAAGGCAGGAAAAACGGAGGTGCGCACCGGTGAGATCGTGGAGGTCCCGGTGGATGTCGCCATGGCGCATGAGGCCTGCGCCCAACTGATCAAGCCCTTCAACGACATGGGCGCGACCGAAGTGTGGGACAAGCAGAAGATCGTGATCCCGATCGATCACTGGGTCCCTGCGTCGAGTGAGTCGAGCGCCCGCCTCCATCACCAGATCCGCGACTTCGTGCGCGAGCACGACCTCCCGCATTTCTACGATATCGGTCGGCAGGGCATCTGCCACCAGATCCTCGCCGAGGAAGGGTTCGTCCTTCCGGGCGACATCGTCATGGGCACGGATTCCCACACCAACATGCTGGGCGCCATGGGTGCGTTCGCGGCCGGCATCGGCCCGACGGAGATGGCGAGTGTGTTCGCCCTCGGCGACATCTGGCTCAAGGTGCCGGAGGTCGTGAAGGTGAACGTGACCGGCACCCTTGATTTCCCAACCTCGTCGAAGGATGTCATCCTCGATGCCCTCCGGCAGTTGACGACCGAGGGCGGCGCGTACCGCGCGGTCGAGTTCTCGGGCACGGCGATCGAGCGCATGCCCATGTACCAGCGCTTTACAATAAGCAACATGACGACGGAACTCGGGGCGAAGGCCGGGCCCATCGCGGCGGATGACGAGACCCTCCGATACCTGCGCTCGCTCCCGGACATCAAGAACGGGCGCGCGGAGCAGATCGAGCAGTATGCGGGCCTTCGTGCGGACGATGATGCCCGCTACGTGAAGGAGATCACGATTGATGGGGACGCGCTCGAGCCCCTCGTTGCGTGCCCGATGAGCCCGGACAATGTTCACAAGGTGAAGGACACGGACTCGGGTCGCGTGGACCAGGTGTTCGTCGGGTCGTGCACGAATGCGCGCCTCGAAGACCTCCGTGTCGTCGCGTCGATCCTGAAGGGGAACAAGGTGAAGAAGGACACGCGCCTCGTCGTCTTCCCGGCGTCCACGAGCATCTTCATGAAGGCGTTGAAGGAGGGCATCATCGAGACCATCACGGAGGCGGGCGGCAGCTTCAACACGGCAAGCTGCGGCGCGTGCTTCGGCGGCATGGGCGGCGTCCTCGACCAGGGCGAGGTCTGCGTGTCCACGTCGAACCGGAACTTCCCGGGCCGCATGGGTCACGTCCAGTCGAAGAGCTATCTTGTGAGCCCGGCGACGGCTGCCGTCACGGCACTCCATGGGAAGCTCACGGATCCGCGGGAGCACCTCACGGGCAACGAATTGAAGCGTGTGGAGCGCGCGGCGACGATGGAGGTGACGAAGTAATGGTGGAAACCCGGTTCAAGGGGAAGGCGTGGACGTTCGGCGACAACATCGACACGGACCAGATCACGCCGGGGAAGTACCTCACGCTGATCACGCCGGAGGAGCTCGGGAAGCACGTCCTCGAAGGCGCGCGGCAGGAATTCCCTTCGCTCGTGGGCAAGGGCGATATCATCGTGGCGGCCCGGAACTTCGGGTGCGGTTCATCCCGCGAGCACGCGCCGGTTTCGATCAAGGGTGCGGGCGTTTCCGTGGTCATCGCGGAGTCGTATGCGCGCATCTTCTACCGGAACGCGTTCAACGTGGGTCTTCCGATCCTGGAGTGCCCGGGCATTGCGGAAGCGGTGAAGGAAGGGGACGAACTCTCGGTGGACTTGTCCTCGGGGAAGATCACGAACCTCCGCTCGGGCGAAACGCTGCAGGCGGCACCGTTGACGGAGAAGGCGTTCGAGCTTCTGGAAGCCGGTGGCCTTGTGCCGCACGTGCGCAAGAAGCTTGAGGCGCGGCGGGCAGCGAAGTCTGCCTGAGGCTGCGGTTCGCGCGTGAATCCGGCTCTGCATGTGTGGCCAGCCGGGCGCGGCGCCCGACGCAGCGACCCCTCATTCTGAGGGGGCATTTTCCATGGCCCAGCGTGAGCCTTCAGTCGATCGACCGGCCCGCTCAGCGGCTGCCACTGCGCGTGACACGCGTGACGTTCCGGACCCGCAATCCCGGCTGGCTACTTCAGGATGGCCGAACAGGGCCGGGATGATGAGGGTGGTGGTGGTGGTGGTGGTGGTGTTGTTGGGCGCCCGCCAGTGGCGGCGAACAACCCCGCGTAGTTTGGCAACCGTCACGCGACCAATCTTGTCCGCACCCCGTCATCTTGAGGGGTCGGCTCCGGGGGGAGGCGGAGCCGGGTGGAGG
>JBFILE010000104.1:0-10958 GCA_041599855.1 Thermoplasmatota archaeon | reverse complement strand
GGGTCCCGGGAGAGGCCGGTCCGCCGCAGGCGTTCCATCACATCTCCGAGACCGCCGTGGGCGGTCTCGGGAACGGGAACCCGCCCGCCGGTTGCCGTGAACACGAGTTCCGCAGCCACCGTGCGCTGGGCGGCGGAGGACGCGGTGGCTGCGTACAGGGCGACCTGTCGATCGTAGCCGCGTGCCCGCGCAATCTGCCCCTCCGTGCCGGCGGCGGCGGCATCGGTCTTCACATCGAGGACCCGCCATCCGCCTGCATCGAGGGTGATGGCGTCCAGCCGACCCACGACCCGGACCCCTTCGCCGACGGATGCGTCGAGCCCGAGTTCGCGGAGTACGGAGCCTCCGGTTGCGTCGAGGGCACGCCGGATGTGGGCATCCATGTCGGCAAGGAGGGCGACGGGGTCGTGGCCGTGGCGGTCGGCGAGGATGCGCGCGCGCCGTGCGACCGCAGCCGGCAATGGGATTTCCGGTGTCGCGCCGCTCTCAAGGGCCTCGTGGACGAGGGTGCCGAGCAGGCGCCCGCGGTCCATGCGCGGGTGCTCGTTCGCGGAAGGCCGCTGGAGCGGGTGCTCCGGAAGCCCGTCGAGGACGGTGTGGCGGAAGCGGGCGGCGCAGGTCGCGAACACCTCCAGATGGGACGGGGCAAGGGCAAGGGGGCGCAGGACGCTTGCGGCAGGCGGGGCCACGGGGATCGGACGGGTCGTCCCCGCCTCATCCACGGGAACGCGCGTGGCGGCCACGAGGCCCTCGGGGGGCCGGAGGTCCATGCGGACGGTGGCGGCCCCGACGGTGCGGGTCGTGCGGCGGTCGTCCGCATCCAGGATTGCTGTGAGGTCCGCCGGCCCCACCCCGATCACCGTTTCCAGCCACTGGAGCCACGAGGCACCGTCCGCGATGGGTTGCGCGTTGTCCTTCCCGTTGGCGGTGGCCGTGGTTCCGGACAGGATGAGGTGGTCCTGGGCGCGGGTCACGGCCACGTAGAGGAGCCGCTTGGCTTCCGCGCGTTCCCTTGCGAGATGGGCCGCGCCGAGGACGCGATGGAGGAACGTGTCCTGCCCTTCGGAATCGGCGCCTGGAATTTTCGTGGAGATCAGCGTGGCATCGTGGACGGTGGCGGCGATGAAGCCCCGGGCATCCGGGAACCGGTCCCCGCGGAACCTCCGTTCGAGGTCGGGCACGCATACGATGGGGAATTCGAGTCCCTTCGACGCATGCACGGTGAGGATGCGCACGCCGGGTGCATCCGCGTCAACGACCGCTTCCGCCTCGTCGGACCCGCGGTCGATGAGGCGCTCCATCGTGGTAAGGATCCGTGTCGGGTGGTGCCCGCTCCTCACCTCGAGGTCGCGGAGGATGCGGACGAACTTGTCGAGGTTCCGGGCCACGGGTGCCGCGCGGATGTCCCCGGTCCACGCGGCGGCATACGCGGTTTCCCCGAGGATCTCCGCGAAAAGGAGGCTCAGCGGATCCGCGGCGGCCCGTGCGCGCCACTCATCAATGCGGGCGACCACGCGGGCGGGGGGTACGCCGCCGAAGGCCCGGGGCGGGGTCCAGGCAGGCCCCCGCGGGGCCGAATCGTCCGTGTCGTCCGTGTCGTCCGTGCCGTTCTCGCCCTTCGCGCCGTCCATGGCAGTGGCGCGCCCTGCTTCATTCCCGTCGTTGTCGCGGCCCTGGTCATCCGCCGGACCGGGGCCCTCGGCTGCCGCGGCCCCGATGAGTTTGCCCCAGAGGCTCCGGCCGTCGCCGGCTGCAAGGATCGCGAGGGCATCATCGGACCATCCGAAGAAGGGGCTCCGCAGGATGCCGGCAAGGGCCACATCCCGCTTCGGATCCACGAGGACCGTGAGCAGGTGGAACGCATCCCAGGTCTCCTGCTGGGTCCAGAAGCCGCGACCGCCGAGCACCGTGAACGGGATGCCTCGGGAGCGGAGGATACGCTCCAGATCGGGAAGCGGTGTCCGGCGTGCAAGGAGGATGGCGATGTCCTCCCATTGGGCGGGTCGCGCGTGGGACGTTCCCTCCTCGCGGTCGGCCCCTTGCGCAACGAGGAGGCGTTCGTCGTCCGCCCCATCCACCGCCCGGACGAGGGCGTCTGCAAGCTGTTCGAGGGCAAGGGTCGAAGACTCCCCGTGGAATGCAAGGCCGCGGGACCGCCACGCGTCCCCGTCCTTCGGCGTGACGAGGATGCGGACGTCGCCCGGTCCCTGGCCCACGGATTCCCGGTGGGCATCGAGGGGCCCCGGCTCGGCCTCGTGGGGCCCATGCTGGACCCCGGTCTCCGGGGCGAGGATGGCATCGAAGATCGCATTCGAGAATGCGACGAGGTTCGGCAGGGTGCGGAAGGAGCGGTCGAGGCCGACTTCGCCTTCCCGCTCGTGGACCGCCAATGCCTCCGGATCGACGGATCGGGGCGTGTCCGGTGCGCGCGTGTCGGCACCGTGGGCCCGGTTCGCGGCACGGATGGCCGCGCGACTCGCATGGTACACCGAAACGTCCGCGCCGCGGAACGCGTAGATGCTCTGCTTGGCATCGCCCACGATGAACACGCGGTCCGCGTCCAGGGCATCCGTTCCTGCGTCGTCGCCCGCGAGGATGCGGAGGAGTTGCCACTGGGTGGCGTTCGTGTCCTGGAACTCATCCACGAGGAGGTGGCGGATGCGGCCCCGGAGTTCGGCGGCGATGCCGGGGTCCCGGACGAGGGCGAGGGCCATCCGTTCGAGGTCGTTGTAATCGACGACGCCGCGGCGTCGCTTCGCCTGTGCGTACCGGTCCCGCGCGGCGCCCGCCGTCCGGGCGAGGACGCGCATGGCGCGGAGAAGCTGCACATCCTCGGGGCCGGGGACGCCGGGGAACCGCCCTTCGAAGGGCCCAAGGATCTCCTTCACGGAATCGAAGATCCCGGCGCCCACCTCCGCGCCCCCGAACGGGGCCCAGTCGGCCTTCGCGCCGACGGCGTAGTGCGGGCGCCCGTAGAACGCATCATTGGCGGTCGTGAAGTGGTCGTAGACCGCGAAGATGGCGCGTGCGTGATCCATGAACACCTGGGACCCTCGCGCCCCATCGACCGCAGCCGCAAGGCGCGCGAGGCCTCCGATCTTCCCATCCCGGGCAGGGCCGTCCGAGACCTCCGCCATCGGCGCGAGGGCATCGGAAAGGGATGCGAGGATGAGCACGGCGCCGCGCTCGTCGAAGGGCACGCTTGCCCGGAGGAACCGGTCGAGGATCCCGTCGTCCGTCCACGCCTCGAGGGTTCCCGTCCACTGATCGAGAAGGGCGGGGTCGAGGAGCATGGCACGGAGCATGCCTTCGACACTCCTGCGCCCCTTCCCGAGAACGAGGTCCACGAGGTCATCCGTGACGTGGTCCCCCGCCCCCTCCCGGAGGGCGCCGGCAACCGCATCGTCCACGAGCTGCGCCTGATCGAGGGAGTCCACGAGGCCCACGGGAGCCCCGCCGTCGCCGATGGTCCCATACTCCTTGACGATGCGGTGGGCGAGGCCGTGGATGGTGGTGATGGCGGCATCGTCGAGGGCGCGCCGCACACGGACCCAGTGGCGCGTCGTTGCGCGGTCCTGTCGTTTGCCGGCTTCCCGGATACGGTCGGCGACTCCCTTCTGGATGCGCTCCCGCATCTCGCTTGCGGCCTTCCTTGTAAAGGTGACTGCGGTGATGGCGGACGGGAGGGTGCCGCGGCCGGGTTCGATGAGGCGCAGGAACCGGTCCACGAGGACGCGGGTCTTCCCGGTGCCGGCACCGGCGATGACGCTCACGTTCCGGTCGAGGGCGAGGGCGAGGTTCTGGGCCGGGGTCGGGCGGAAGGTGCTCATTGGGTATCCGCCTCCGCGTCCGACGCGTACGCTTCCCGGAAGCCGTCGGGCACGTATGCACCCGCAGGGTTCCGCATGACCCGCTCCCGTGCCGCCCGCACAAGGTGCGGACGGAGCCCGCAGATGCGCTTGAAATCGCAGTGGGCGCACCCGGCATTCTTCGCATCGAGCAGGGTGAGGCCGAAGTGGCCGCCGCGTTCGGCATCCACGATGGCCGCAAGACGCCTCGGCGTGTCGCGGTCCACAAGGGCTGCGAATGCCTCGGGGTCGTCGGCCCGTGTGAGCCGGCTCTTGTCGGGGACGCCGATGTCGCCCCGCTTCGGGCTCTTCATGGCGTAGTACGCGGCCTCGTCCACGTCGAGCGAGGGATGAAGGGCGCGTGCGGCGAGGACATACAACGGCAATTGGAAGGCCACACCGTCCTCCACCGCATCGAGTTTGGGCGGGTGCCCGGTCTTGTAGTCGATGATGCGGGCCGGGGCGCGTCCGCCACGGCTTTTCGGGGCCCCGTCCCGTTGTGCCGCGACCGGGCCCGCGTGCTGGGTGTCGATGCGGTCGATGGCGCCCCGTAGGGAAAGGGGGCCACTCGGCGTGTCCACCCTGACGGCTGCGCTGGATTCATCCCCGAAGCGCGCTTCGCTGGCCACGAGGACGCGGCCGTCGAGGGCTTCCTTGTCGAGGAAGGTTTCGAGGAGGCCGGGGATCCCGGTCGACGGGCGTCCGTCAAGGCCCACGAGGAGGCTCTTGCGGAAGGCCGCCCACGCGACCCCGGCGTACGGTTCCGCGTCGAGGACTTCCGTTGCGATCCGGAGCATCCGTTCGCCGTCTGCGCCCCGTGTGGCCGCGGACGCCCGTGCAGGAGCGCCCTTCGCCGCATCCATCGTTTCCTTCGCGTACGCATCCAGGATGCGGTGGATGATGGCGCCGCGGGCAAGGGCGTCGACACCCTCCTCCCGCGTGTCCGGGACGCGGAGGCCGAGGGCGTAGCGGTAGAGGTAGCGTTGCGGGCATGCGGCGTACGCCTCGATGCGGCTGGCGCTGACGGCATCCGCGCGGGCGAGGCTCGCGGGTGCCAGCGCGGCAAGGGCCGCAGGGTCCGCGATGCGGCCGGCGAACGACGAGGTGCGGTCGTCACCGCTCCGCGCCGCAACGAGGGACTGCGCGGCGGCGAGGTGCGCGGGCGCCTCGGCAAGGGCGCGCCCGGTGGTTGCGGCGAGTCTTGCTGCGGCGCGGGCGGGGAGCGGCAGGTCCGGCAGCGGCGGTGCCGGGTCGAGGCGCAGCACTTCGCCGATCTCCGCGAGGATCACGCTCGCCGGCACCGGCGCATCCTCCCGCATCGTTGGCGCAGACAGGGTGACGGTGCCCGCCGTGTCCGCGACGATGCCGTGGAGGATGAACCTCGCCTCATCCCCTTCGTCAAGGAGGGCGAGGCGGGTGCCGAGGCGGGCTTCGAGGAGGCGGACGAGGCGGGGGCTGCGCCGCGGCGGCGGCAGGGCATCCTGCGTGCACCCGAGGACGAACGCATGCTGGAACCGGGTGCCCTTCGCGGTCCGCCATCCGAGGACCTGGACGCCGAATGACGGGTCGTGGGCCGCGGGAACCGGGTCCTGACGAAGGAGGGATCCAAGGGTGCGTCGGGCCCACACCGCATCCGCCCCGCCGGAGGCGGCTGCGCCCGCGTCCACCGCATCGATGAGGGAGAGGACGTGGGTGTACGCCGCAGTCTGGGTGGCGAGATCCCGCGCCCGCCGCGCCGCGTGGGCGACCCGTGCCGGCACGCGCAGGCGGCCGATGAGGTCGCGCAGGCCCGCGAGGAACTCCTCGGCCGTCGGCAGGTTGCCGAGGGCGTGGAGGTCATTCACGAATCCTTCCGCGAGCCGGGCCTGGGCGTCGCGCCATGCGGCTTCACGGCCGTCGTCGGCGGCCGCTGCATCCGACTCTGCAGCGTCGTCGTCCCGGCGGTCCCGTTCGAAGACGGCGGCCACGGCCTTCAGCCATCCCTCCCGCCCCCGCGGGTACCGCCCCCGCGCAAGGAGGCGGTCGCGGAGGCGGTGGGCATCGAGGCCGACGCTGCCGTCACGGATGGATGCGAGGGGATGCATCGCCACATCGAGCACGGTGTCCCGGTCGAGCCCCACGTCGAGGGCGAGGAGGATGCTCCCCACGAGGGCGCCGGGGCCCGTCGACGAAGCCGACCCTCGGTACGTGATGCTCGCGGCGATGCCACGTTCGAGGAACGTGTCCCGGATGACGTCCGCGTATTGTTCGAGGGCGGGGACGATGACGCCGATGGCGAACGGGGGGACGCCTTCCGCAACGAGTTGTTGGATGCGCGAGGCGGTCTCCTCGACTTCCGTGTCCGCGTCCCCGGGACGGACGATGTGGATGCCGGGCATGTGCGCGCGGGCACCCGGCGCCAGGTCGAAGAGGTCGGCGAGCGCGACCGCCCGCAGGGTCCCATCCCCGAGGTCCTCCACCGAGCCATCCGTGGACGCAGCCTTTTCTGCAAGCCACCGGACGAGGCCATCGGTGTGGGTGACGCCCGCGTGGGACTCCGCGTCGGCCTCGGTTCGTCCGCGGACGAACGGCGCCACATGGGGCACGTCCGAGAGAAGATGATCGAGCGCGGCCTCTTCGGCCGGCGACAGGTGGTCGATGCCGAAGAGGGCGACCGTGGTGAGGCCCGGGAAGCGCTGCCGGGTCCGGTGGCTTCCGGTGGCGGCGTCGCTCACCCGTTGGAACGAAGCGTACAGCCCTTCGCCGTTGAGGCGGTCAAGGCCCGCAAGGAGCGCGGTGTGGGCCGCCTCCAGGTCGGCAGCGCCGAGGCGGCCGCTCGACGGCGGGGCATCCTTCTGTGGCGAGGCCGCGGATGACGCCGCGGCGGCGCCGGATTCCCCCGCCGCGGCGGGGGCTCCCTCTTGCCCCTTGTGCGCAGCTTTCCACGGCGGCCGGATTTGGTTCGCCTCCAGGATCGCGATCGCCTCGGCGGCCTGCGCAGCGAACCGGTCGCGGTCGTCCCGGGGGATCCGGGTGGGCGCCGCATCCGCGAGGATCCGTCTCACGGCGGGCTCGGGTGCAAGGTCCTCGTCACGGATGATGTGGGGACCGCAGCGGCCGAAGAAGGTGGCAAGGTCCTCGATCTGGGTCGGGAACGGGAGGAGGCGGCGAAGGTGCGTCACGGTCTCGCGGGACCGGACAAGGACGAGGAGACCTGCGGGATCCGCATCGTGGTCGGCGCGCAACTGGACGAGCGCGTCCTCGAGGGGCCCGGTTGATCGCGAGACCCGCGTATGCCACCGGGGAGAGACCGCTTCGCTCACGCGTTTCCGGGGAGGCGGCCGCCGGTAATGAATCCGTCCCCGGATGAATCGAATCTACTTCGTACGATCCCCGTGCAAGGTCTTGTCGGGGGCGCCATCGAGCAACCCCGAGCCCAATCGCACGCGGCCCGCGGTCAGATGTTCCGCAACCCCTCGATCATCTTGTCGAGGGGCGCCCGCGTGATGACGAGGGGGATGCTCTCGGTCTTGGCGAGCCGGAGGGCGAGGTCGTCCACCTTCTCGGGCCGATGGTAGACGATGAGGGCCGGTTTCATGGGGTGGACGCGGATGGCGACCATGGGGCTCCGGCCGTACGTGATGCCGGTGAAGATCAGGGCGCGCTCACTCGTCCACCCGTAGATCTTCATGTATTCGAACGAGGTGAGGCTCGTGATGGCCTTCACGGAGTCGATGACGGTGTACCCCTTGATGTCCCGGTCCACGTTCTCCTCGTTGGCAACGATCTCGCCGTCGATGGCGTCCACGAAGTCCTTCACGCTCACGGGCACGAAGAGTTCCCGGATGTCGAGGATGGCCTCGTTCGTCTCCATCATGGAGGAATAGTTCCGGAGGACGCGGTTCCCCCGTTCCTCGTCGATGCCGAGGAGCGCGTGGACGATCTTCTGGATCGTCATCGTGCCCGGCGACTTGCGGCGCCCGGACTCGTAGTCGCTGATGACGCTCGGCGACACCTTGAGGCGCTCGGCGAGCTGGGTCTGGGACGTCCCGAAGATCTCGCGCCACTTGCGGATGGTCTGGCCGGGTTCCCTGCTCAGGGTGATCTCGCCGGCCATCTTCTCCGCCATGCGGTCCCGCATGGTCATGAAACACGGGACGGGGCCGGGCCGGGATAAGGTTGTCGAAGGCGGGCACGGTGATTGACGATGGACGGTGGGTGGGGGCCGGCCGCTGATCCGCGCCGTCCATGGCATGACCCGGCGTCCGGGGCACGGTCCGGCGTCGTGGGCATGACCGGGCGTCCTGCGCATGGCCGGGCGTCCGGGGCACGGTCCGGCGTCGTGGGCATGACCCGGCGTCCTGCGCATGGCCAGGCGCACCGGGGATCCCCTGCCCGGGTCCGTCACGACCCCGGCCCCCGACCGCCGTCCGTCCGATGACGTTATGCCCCGCGCCCCTGCTTGCCGCGTGTGATCCACGTCGCCATGGGGGGCACGTTCGATGTGCTGCACCGCGGGCACCGCCTCCTCCTTGACACCGCGTTCAAGGACCCGCAGCATCACGTGTTCATCGGCGTGACGGATGATGCGTTCGCCGCCCGCGGCCGGGACCGCAAGGTGCGGACCGCCGAGGCTCGCGTGGCCGCCCTCCGCGCATTCCTCGACACGCGCGGATACGGGGACCGTGCGGAGGTCGCCGTCATCCACGACGTGTTCGGACGCGCGCTGGAACCGCTGTTCACGCGCATCGTCGTGACGCGGGAAACGGCGGGCGGGGCCGCCGCGATCAACGCGGAGCGCGCCGGCCGCGGCGTCGCTCCCCTTGAGGTCGTGTTCGCGCCGTACGCCCTCGCGGACGACGGCCTGCCCGTGAAGGCGACCCGGGTCGCCCGCGGGGAAGTGGATGCCGACGGGCGTTTGGCGATGCCGGTGCGCGTGAGTCTCGGGAGTTCGAATCCCGTGAAGCGGGATGCGACGGCGTCCGCCTTCGCCCGGGTGTTCGGCGGCGCGAAGGTCATGGGCCATGACGTGGCCTCCGGCGTCCCCGATCAACCCCGCGGTGATGAAACGTGGACCGGCGCACTTGCCCGGGCCCGGGCGGCGCGCGCCCTGGACCCCGAGGCTTCGTTCGCCGTGGGCATCGAGGCGGGCCTCATCGACCAGGCGGGCCGCGTGTTCGACGTGCACATCGCGGCCGTCCTCGACCGGGGCGGCCGGGTCACGTGGGGTCACGGGCCCGGATTCCAGCTTCCGGAGGCCGCGTTGCACGAGGTCGAGAAGCACGGGCGCACCGTGGGCGATGCCATCGGCGACCTTGCGGGCGACCCCGACATCGGACGCGGCGAGGGAGCCGTTGGATTCCTTTCCCGCGGTCGGGTGGACCGGTTGGACCTGGCCCGCGAGGCGGTCCTGGCTGCCCTCGTGCCGCGCATCCGACCGGACCTCTACGGCCTTGCCGAGGAATCGTAGGCCGGCACGTGGATTGGACGCGGATCCATCGACATTCGACGGAGGTCACCTCCGCGCGCCGCGTCCCAGGGAACACGCGAGTCGTTGCGGAGGCCGCTCAAAAAGCCGGGGAACGGACGTTTGGCTGCGGATCCCGCAGCCGCGTCCACGGATGGGCAGCTCCCCCTGAACGCGTCAACCCTGGAATCCGGCCCTTCTACGAATCCCGACAAGCCTATCAACATGAGCGGGCAATGCCGCCTCCGCAGGTCCGCCCGATGGCGACCGTGTCAGTGAGGATGTCCTCCGTGAGGTGTTACCGTTGAAGCGACCCGAGATCCGCGTACCCGTGCCCGGTCCGAATGCCCAGAAGATCGTGGAGCGCGACACGCGCGCCCTCATGACGACCACGAAGACGGCTCCCGTCGTGGCGAAGGACGCGAAGGGCTGTTGGATCGAGGACGTGGACGGGAACACCTTCCTCGACTTCACGAGCGGCGTCGGCGTCGTCAATGCCGGCCACTGCCACCCGAAGATCGTGGAAGCCCTCCGGGATCAGGCGGGGAAGTTCATGCACATCGCGGGCACGGACTACTACTACGCGCCCCAGGTGGACCTTGCCGAAAAGCTCGCGGAAGTCACCCCCGGGTCCCACGCGAAGAAGGTCTTCTACACGAACTCGGGCGCCGAGAGCCTTGAGGCCGCCATCAAGCTCGCCCGGTTCTCCACGGAGCGCACCCAGTTCATCGCGTTCTACAACGCGTTCCACGGACGCACCATGGGTGCCCTCAGCCTCACGGCGTCGAAGCCCGTCCACAAGGGGAAGTTCTTCCCGACCGTCCCCGGCGTCCATCACGCCCACTATGCGAACCCGTACCGGAACCCCTTCGGCATCGACGGCTACGATCAGCCGGAGGAACTCGTGAACCGGTGCATCGACTACATCGAGTCCACCCTGTTCACCACGGTGCTCCCGGCGGACGAGGTCGCAGCCATCTTCGTGGAACCCCTCCAGGGCGAAGGCGGATACATCGTGCCCCCGAAGTCCTTCTTCCCGGCCCTCCGGAAGCTCTGCGACGAGAACGGCATCCTCCTTGTGGCGGACGAGGTCCAGAGCGGCTTCGGACGCACCGGGAAGATGTTCTGCGTGGACCACTACGACACGGTGCCCGATGTCATGACCCTCGCCAAGGGGATCGCGAGCGGGTTCCCCATCGGTGCATGCGTGGCACGCGCGGACCTGGATTTCACCGTGAGCGGCGCCCACTCCAACACGTACGGCGGAAACCCCATGGGCTGCCGCGCCGCCCTTGCGAACCTCGAAGTCATCCAGGACGAGCGCCTCATCGAGAACGCCGATAAGCAGGGGACGCACATGCGCAAGCGCCTCCGCGAGTTCCAGGCGAAGTGGCCGGACCACATCGGGGACGTGCGCGGCCTCGGCCTCATGGTGGCGACGGATCACGTCAAGAGCGCGAAGACCCGCGACTTCGATGCCAAGAGCCGGAACCGCCTTGCGGAGGAAGCGTTCAAGCGCGGCCTGATGCTGCTGCCGTGCGGCAAGAGCAGCATGCGGTACATCCCGCCGCTCACCGTCACGACCGATGAACTGGATGCGGGCCTCGACGTGATCGAGGAGTGCCTCAAGGTCATCTACGCGTGAGGACGTGGCGCGGCCAGCC
>JBFILE010000103.1:0-11123 GCA_041599855.1 Thermoplasmatota archaeon | reverse complement strand
GGCGTCGTTCACCCCGTCACCGGTGACGGCAACGAAGTGGCCGCGGCGTTTCGCGGCTTCCACCACACGGTACTTGTCATCGGGGGACATGCGCGCGAACACGGCGCACTCATCGACGAGGCCTTCGAGGGCGGCGTCGTCGGCGCGGGAGACGCGGGCGCCCGTGACGACGCCTGCGGATGCATCTGCGATGCCGAGGTCGTGCGCGATGGCACGCGCCGTCTCGGAATGGTCGCCGGTGATCATGGCCACACGCACCCCTGCATGGCCGGCCGTGCGGATGCTTTCCCGGACGCCGATCCGCGGCGGATCGAGCATGCCCACGAGGGCCACGGGCTCGAGGTCGTGGAAACCGTCGCTCCGCGGGGCCTCCGCGGCGTCCTCGCGCTTCCGGGCGATGGCAAGGACCCGAAGGCCCCGCGCAGCCATCGCCTGCGATTCCGCCTGCCAGGTGTCCGGGTCCGTCCCGGGCGCGCACATGGCGAGTACGCGCTCAGGTGCGCCTTTCACCACCGTCAGCACGCGTCCGTCGACATCGTGCATGGTGGCGGCAAACCTGTTCTCCGGTTCGAACGGGAGGGCCCCCACTTCCGGCGCCCGCATCCGCCATGCGCCCTCATCCACACGGCCCTTCGCCGCGGCCACAAGGAGCGCCACATCGGTGGGGTCGCCCGTGTGCACCCACGTGTCGCCCGCGTGTTCCAGGGTGGCCTCGTTGCAAAGGATGCCGGCGACGAGTGCGTCCTCAAGGCCGGGGACCTCGGGCGGCATGACGGGAGCATTCCCGGGTGCGAGCATGAGGTGCCCCTCGGGCGTGAACCCTTCGCCGGTGACCGTGACGCGCGCGCCGCTGGGGAGGAAGAGTTCGCGGACGGTCAGCGCGTTCACGGTGAGGGTGCCGGTCTTGTCCGTGAAGATCACGGTGCAGGACCCGAGCGCTTCCACTGCAACAAGGCGACGCACGATGACCTGCCGATGTGCCATGCGTGTGGCTGCGACCGCAAGGGCGATGGTGAGTGCGACGGGGAGCCCTTCGGGGATGGCGGCGACCGCGAGTGCGACACCCGCGAAGAACAGGTCGAACCATGGTTCGCCTCGGGCGAGGCCGAGGACGATGAGGAGGGCGCTCGCGAACGGGACGGCGATGGCGACGGCGCGTGTGAACCGTGCGAGCCGACGCGCGAGGGGTGCTTCGCCCGCTCGTGCGCCGGTGACTGCACGGGCCACGCGGCCGACTTCCGTTGCCATGCCGGTTGCGACAACGACCCCGGTTGCTCGCCCCCGGAGAGCTGTCGTGCCTGCATGCAGGATGTTGTGCCGATCCGCGGCGGGCGCCGGCGATTCCGCGATCCATGACGCATCCTTTTCGACTCCCGCGGATTCCCCGGTGAGCAGGGATTCGTCGACGAGGAGTCCCTGGGAACGCAGGAGCCGGACGTCGGCGGGGATCCGGTCGCCGCTTTCGACGCGGACCACGTCGCCGGGCACGAGTCCTGCGGCGTCAATGGTCCGGGTTTCGCCTTCCCGGATGACGCGGGCACGGGTGCGCAGGAGTCGCTTGAGGGCGTGGAGCCCACGTTCCGCACGCCACTCCTGCACACCGCCGACGACGGTGTTGATGGCGACGACGCCCAGGATGAATGCCACGTCCGTGGTGTGGCCGACGATGGCCGCGACGACGGCTGCGGCAAGAAGGATCAGGATCAGGGGGTTGGCGAGTTGGGCCGTGAGGAAGACGTGGAGGGGCCGGGCCCGGGTTTCGGGCAAGGTGTTTGGACCGCCGGTGGCAAGCCGCGTCGTCGCTTCATCGTTCGGGATCCCGGCCGGCGTTGATCCGAGGTGGGCAAGCACGGCATCTGGCGTCAGGGCTTCCCAGGCCGTCGGACCCCTTGCCTGCACAGCGCTCGGGAGGTAAGGCGATTCCCGGACCCTTGAATCCAACCCCCACGGACCCGGGGATCAGATGGCATGGAAACACCGGAAATCTTTTAATCCACGGCAGTTTCCCATTTTTCGAACGGAGGCCCTCCCGTTGGTGTCCACAATCAAGCGAATCACAATCGCCACCATCCTCGCGCTCGCCATGATGACTGTCGCCGTCCCGCCGGCGACCGCCCATGATCATGCAAGCTTCGGCGCGTACAGCACGTCGATCGGCTGGGCAACGGAACCCCCGCTCGTCGATCAGGCGAACCAGGTCACGATCAGGATCGAAGGCGCCAACGTCCTCGATTCCCACCTCTTCAGCCCCGGCGAATCCTTCACGTGGCGCTTCGGGGAGGCCGGCGAGCACAACTACCACTGCCACCCCCACCCGTGGATGAAGGGAAGCATCACCGTCCTCGCAGCCGATGGCCATGATGCGCACGGCCACGGTGCCGCCACGACACACACCGTGAAGGTGCTCGATGGCGCCACGGAAGGCGAATACCGCTACGACCCCGCGCACCTCGAAGTCCATGTCGGCGACACCGTCGTCTGGGTGAACGAGGGCACCATGGCCCACACCGTGACGGCCATGGTGGGGGACCACGCATCGCAACATGACTCCGGGATGGAGCACGGCGACGAAGCCATGGGAATGGACGGGAACCACTCCATGGAAGGCGGCCACGAGCACGACGCCATGGCCAAGGGCACCGCGACGAAGGAGGAATCCGGGCACGGCCACGGCAAGCAGTACCCGATTGTCGGCCTCCAGGATTCGTTCTCCGCGAAGATCACAATCGGGGGCAAGGAGAAGGTCCTCAAGTTCCGTCAGAAGTGGGGCGAGCCCGGCATGTACGTCGCGGACATCATCCCGACCGTTGCCGGCGTGTACAACCTGCACTTCACGGGGGCCCTGTGGAACGAGGCCTTCGACTACAAGGTCGCCATCCAGGAAGTGAAGGCGTCCTCCACCGTCCAGTTCCCGGAACAGACGAAGAGCAACTTCGAACTCCAGAAGGAGCTCAACGGGTACAAGGAGGAACTGAAGACGTTGCAGGGCAAGGTCCAGACGAGCGCAGGTGACGTGAAGGACACGGAAGGCGGCGCGGACAACGCGACGCCGTTCCCAGCCGCCCTCGCGCTCGTGGCTGTGGCGGCGGCCGGAGTCATCCTTCACCGGATGCGCCGGGACTGAGTGGGCCCCACCGATCCGTGACCCACCCATGGCACTCGCGGGCCCCTGAACTCGACGGCTTCACCGCGTTCGGTGCCGGCTGCGCGGTGGGGTGCAGGTCGCAGCCAAGGTGCGCCCGGGGGTCCGCGAAGGACCCCCGATCCCTTTTCCGGCCATCCCTTACGGACTGCGCGATTCGCTTCTGTTGACCCTTCGACCCGCGGAGGCATTTGTGACGGCGTCAAACCCGCTGGCGTCGGGCCGCGGAAGGCCCCTGCGCAGTCACCGCGAGGGCACCTCCGGCAATGGCGGCTGCCGCGCCGATGAAGTAGCCCCCCATGCCGAGGAGGCTCACCGCTCCTGCGACGATGGCGACGATGCCCCACGTCCCCGCAGCACTTGGCGTTGTGCGGAACCGGACCGCCGCAACGATGGTGACGACCCCCGCCGCGATGCCCCAGAACCCCATCCAGAGCCCCATGCCCCAGAACCAACCGGAACCCGGATTGTAGCCGCCCATCATGGGCATCATGCCCCAGCCCCCGCCCATGGACCCGAAGCCCATGAACAGGAGGCCGCTGAATCCGCCGACGAGGATGAGAATACCCCCGACGAGTGCCAGGATGAATGCCCATTCAAGGGAATCGACGCGCGTGGAGTCGGCCATGGAATCCGCCTGTCGTGCCGGTCTTTGGCCGGTCAGGCCTCAAGGTTCTCGCTGCATCGTGGGATTCGGCCCGGGCGGAACGACAACCGATGTGGCGGAGTGGGCGTGCCCCCGGTCGCCCTGTACAACGTCCGACAACAAGGCATCCACGCGGCCTCCCGTTCCCAGGTCGTGGCGGATGATGCTTCCGCCGAATTCCCCATGGTCCGCAATGATGGCCACGTTGCCGGTATTCGGCAGGGGACTCAGGGGTTCCACGCGGTACACGCCGCGCACATCCGGTTCGGGCCGGACAATGGCGCTCACCCGCTGCCCGTCGACTTCGAGACGGAGGACGGCATCATCCACGGGAACGCCGAGGCGATCCAACGCCACATGGAATGCGTCCCTGCCCCCGAGGGGGCCACCATCGAGGACCCCGGCCGAGTACTCGTACACGCGGAAGATGCCCCACATGCCGCCCTGCATGTGCTGGTCGAAGTGGCAGTGGTACATCCAGTCGCCTGCGTTCCGTCCGACCCCTCCGGCGGTCACGTCGAACCGATGGGATTCGCCCGGTTTCAGGAGCCATGTGTCGAACATGCGGGGGCCGCGGCCGTCGCCCTTGTCCGCGAGCCACGGGTGTCCGTGCATGTGGAACGTGTGGGGTTCCGCGGTGATCGGGACGGTGACGATGAAATGGATCCGCTCGCCAAGGAATGCCTCGATGAGCGGCGTGTTCGGGTAGGTGAGGCCGTTGAATCCGGTGCCGCTCATGACAAGCGGGATGACGCGGTCAGGCACCTTGGCGATGGGTTCGTGGAACGTGCCGCCCGTCGTGGCGGCCAGCGCAGGCAGCACGAGAAACGCAACAAGCACGAGGACGTGGCGCGTCATCCGGCCACCACCTCGACGGCTCCCGTGTACCGGTACGGAACGGGGCTTCCGAGCGCTTGCCACGAGTACGTTCCCGCCGTGGCCGCGTCCACGCGGATGCGGTCACTCATGCCGGGCCCCACTTCGACGGCACCCACGATCCCGCCGGCCGGATCCTTCAACACGGCTGTCCACACGAGGTTTCCGAGACCGATCACGGGCACTTCGAAACTTTCGCCGGCGCGCACGATGGCATCGAGTCCGCCGCCGGCATTCGCATCATCATCCTGCAGGTGCAGGCTGAGCACGTTGTCGGCGCGGGGTTCCGCGCCGCCGCGCACGATGAGGGTCCCGAAGAGGCCGCGGCGCGCGCCTTCGCTCCCGTCCGCTCCGATCACGTGATCGTGGAAGTGCCATGTACCCGGGAACTGGGCCCGGAACCGGTATGTGAAGGAGGACGTGGGCTCGGCAACGCTCCGGATGAGGCCTGTTCCCT
This sequence comes from Thermoplasmatota archaeon, assembly GCA_041599855.1. GTDB lineage: Archaea > Thermoplasmatota > SW-10-69-26 > JACQPN01 > JAJPHT01 > JBFILE01. Next base: position 6,002 of record JBFILE010000103.1, on the reverse strand, counting down.
CAACACCGGGGATGCCGTCCACATCGCTTGTGAGGACGGTGCCGTGGACGTGGAAGCTGAGCGCCGTATCCGCAAGCCACGCATCCGCGGCCCGTTCGGCATCCGTCAACGGCAGGGCCGCGAAACTCTCCGCGATGCGGTTCTCCAGCACGATGACCACGGAGTCGCCGAGGTTCACGTCGAGGACGGGCCCCGGGATGGCGCCATCGTAGCTGAGGCAGACACCGTCCCCCGACGGGCATTCCATGGCGACTGCGGTCCATGCGAACGAACGCACCGTGGGAGGCCCGGGCGGCGCGGCGAGGACGCTGATGCTGAGCATCATGAGGAGCACTGCGGCGACGGACGCATGGCGGGTCAATCAGGACACCTGTTCAGATCGGGAGTGGGTCTTCGTAGGGTCCCGCATCGGTGAGGCTGCGCCAGGCGAGGGTCGCTTCCTTGATGGCGCTCGGGCCCCGGACGTCGCTTGCGCGGCAGGCGACCCAATCGTACACTTCGACGGGGCACGGCAAGTCGCCTGCGGGGCCGGGGCACGTGGGCAACGGATCCGGGTCGCTCACGACGTCCACGTTCGTGAAGACGTTGTTGTTGAAGCAGTGGTCCTCTCCCCACTCGTCCCACCAGACGCCGTAGCGGCTGCCGTCGATCCAGTTGTCGTGGATGTGGTTGCCTCGGGGCGGGGTGACGAGCCAGTGGATGCCGATGCCCCAGAGTTCGTTGTTCTCGAGGACGTTCTCGTACACTTCGTTGAACCAGCCGCCGCTGATGGTGATGCCTTCCCCGACGGGCGGCGTGATGGTTTCCGTGATGCCTTTCGGCGGGGCGCGGTAGTTGTTGTCGTGGATCCAGTTCCGATAGATCTTCGAGTGGACCTGGGTGCCGTAGAAGGTGCCGTCCTCCTCCACGCCCATCTCGTTGGGGAGGACGCTCATCAGGATGGCGGCGCGGTTGTCATGGAAATCGTTCGCCCAGATGCGGACGTAGGAGTTGGCGGTGCCGCTGTAGGCGAGGACGTTGTGCCACGCTTCGTTGTGGTGGACGTCGCAGTCGCAGTGCGGGGTTTCGCCGATGTAGATGCCGCCGTCCCCGTGGCCTTCCGCGAAGTTGTAGGCGATTTCCCCGCGGGTGGAATGGATGGCGTACAACCCGTACACGTCGTTGTCCTTCGCGTGGTTGTCGTACATGTAGAAGCGGTCCACGTGCGAGAACGCGACGCCGTTGGACGCGTAGTTCTGCAGGGTGAGCGATTCCACGGTGACCCCGTCGGCGACCACGGTGATGCCGGTGTTCAGGCGGGGATCGGTGGTTCCGCCGTCGAGGATCGTCGTTTCACGATCGACACCGCGGATCGTGATGCCGGGGACGACGACGGTCACGGCTTCTGCGTAGACGCCAGGTGAGACGAGAACGACATCTCCGGGTTGCGCCGCATCGACGGCACTCTGGATGGAGTGGAATTCCCCGGGGTTCGGTCCGACGACGAGGGTCGTCGCGCCCGCCGTCGCCGTATCCGCTGCCAAGGCAACGAGTGGTACGGCCAGGGCGAGGGCAATGATGCATGATGGTACGATGCGCCTCCCGTTCATGAGATTCTCCCGCGCGTTCGAGGGGACTGGGTCGCCTTAAGCCTATGGCGCGGACCGCTGGGCCTGCTCCGGACGTCAACGCCGCGCCTCCGGAATCGGCGAAGCGCGCCCTTGAGCCGCCCCAGCAATGGACCCAACGGGTACGCAAGGGGTTCCGCAAAATCTCCGATGGGGGCTGCACGCGTCAAGGACGCTCGGAGGATGGATTCCTGCAAAGTTAAGCTGAGGTGTGTCGTTGGGGCATGCGCATGAAAACCATGACTTTGGTTGTCACCCTGTTGGTCCTGTCGACCTTCGTCGTCGCAACGGCGCCGGCGGCGGAAGCGGCACCCCCGAATATCGGCGACGATGGCGGCTGCGGCTACTTCCACTGGCACAACGGCGACATCAAGCACGGGGAAGCGCCGGGCTACCACTACCACCACTGCATGTGATCGCGACGGCCCGCCACGCGGGCAATTTTCCTTTTTCGTCAATTTGGCCGCTGGATGACGCCCGGCGCCGGCTCGCGGACGACATGCCGCGATGCGCGCTCAGACGCGGGAACGCTGGCCTGGGAAGCGGCGTGCGCACGCTCGGGAATGCTGGCCTGGGAAGCGGCGTGCGCACGCTCGGGAATGCTGGCCTGGGAAGCGGCGTGGGAACGCTCGGGAACGCTGGCCTGGAACGCGGCGCGCCCCCACACCGCATCCCTTCCGCCGGGGCACGCACCGACCGGCCCCCGCGGCTCCCCCGGGAGCCCCGTTGCCATCACTCGGGAAGCACGATGACATCCCCTTTCATGAGGGCGTGATAGAGGCAGATGTACGCGAAACGGAACCCGCCTTCGGGCATCGGTTCCGCGCTCCGGCACTCCTTCTCGACGCCGCGCGCGTCAAGGGCGAGCAAGGCACCGTCCTCGATGCGGAATCGTGCGGAGCCGGGACTGCCCGGCCCGTACGTCACGTGGGCGCAGTTGTGGTAGTCATCCGCGAAGCTTCGGATCATGGGGTCCGTGGTGGTGTGGGGGAACCCGTCCACCGCGGTCCACGTGGCCGTTTCGCCGCTCGTGATGACGATGACGGGCGGGACGTTCGCGTAGCTCGTGGACGGAACGTCGCACGTGGGCACGCAATCCGCGCTCGCGGGGAGCGCCAGCGGGATCGCGGCGAGCGTCGCGATGAGGGCCAAGGTCCAGCCTCGCATGATGCCGGAGCGGCACCCGGGGCCTTGAATGCATTCCGGAAACCGGCTTTGATCACGCCTCACCAGCGGCCGTGCTCCGCGCCGCTTCCACGCCGGTTGCAAGGCGCATGGCGGAGTCGGTCGCCGTCCAGCGCCACGGCCCCGGGTTCGTGCCTGCGACCGTGATGTCCACGACCTGCCCCGCGCCGAGGTCGAGGTCCCATTCGAGGATGAATCGGGGCGCGACCGTGCCATTCGCGAGGGCGGTGCGCGAGGGGACCGGTCGGATGGCGGTCACATCCACGGAGCCCGCGTCCACGACGTCGGTGAGGACGATCGTGGCCGGCGACGCACCGGCAGCAACCCGAAGCCCGCCAACGGTGCGCTCCACTGCGACCGGCTGCGCCTGGTCGGGGACGAGCCGCGAGCGCACTTCGTAACGGACGCCGGTCGCGCCTTTCAGGTTCACGATGTAGGTGCCCGCGTCCGCGTCTGCGAGGTCCACGGTGGCCGTGAAGGAACCGGGGACCGGTTCGCGCCCTTGGATCACCTGCCCGTCCGGCGTCACGATTTCCATGAGGACGGGGAGCGCATTCTTGTCCGCCACATCGGCCTCGTGCCACACGGCCTGGAGGCGGAGCTTGCCAGCGGTTGGCACGTCCACCATGTGGGACGCGCCAAGGGCCGATAGGCTGCCCGCGGTCTTCGTCATGACGGGCGTGATGAAGCCGTCGTACAATCCGGCGGCATCGAGAAGGGCGGTCGCGAGGGTGACGAGGTGGAGGCGCGTGGACCACGCGTACGCCTGCACGTCTTCCGAGGGTGCGCCACTCGCGAACGGGATCGCGCCTTCCGGCGTCCACCCGGGGGCGCCGCGGACGCTGCAGAACATGTCGTGGGTGCCGGGGTGGTAGGCATCCGGCCATACGACCTGTTCGAGGACGCTTCCGTCATCCGCGAGCCGGTAGTTCTCGTTGGGGCCACCACCGAATCCTCCGGATGCATCCACCTCGTACACGGTCCGCCATGAGGCCGCGGTGAGGGACGCTTCCATCTCGCGCTCCATCATGACGAGGGGCACGAAGGCGTCATAGTCGAACCGCTCGGAGAGGCCTTCGTTGTGGAGGTCGAGGCAGGCGTCCGGCCAGTGCTCCCAGAAGGCTTCGCGGACGAGTACGGGCTCGGGTTCCTTGAAGGCGAAGTATTCCCGGTTCAGGTCGACGCCGTTCACGTTCCCGCGTTGGAATCGCTCGGCGCCGTCCGGGTTCACGAGGGGCACCGTGACGAGGGTCACGCGGTCAAGGACGGCGTCGCGATTGGCGTGGAGGAAGCGCACGATGGGCGGCGCGTCGGGGCCGGGCGCTGCGGCCGGGTCCGCAAGGAGCGGGATCATCTGGAGGATGGCTTCTGCACCCGTGGGCTCGTTCCCGTGGTGGCGGCCGACGGCCCAGAGTTCGAAGGTGCCGCGGCCGAGGACGACCTTGTGGAGGGGACGGCCTTCGATGCTGGCACCGATCTCCGCGACGTCGACGCCGGGCAGCTGCGTGAACGAGTTGATGATCTCCGCGATCTCGGCGGGGTTGTGGATCTTCGCGAAGACTGTGGGATCGACGGCCCCGGTGAGCGCGCCTGCGGCGAGTGCGTCGTCCACGACGTCGGCCGGGCCGAGGCAGCCTGCGAGGGCGGGGGCGATCATGAGGACGACGAACAGTTGGGATGCGGGATGGGCGCGCATGCGCAAGGCCTCCGTCCGAGGAGGAAGCGGGCGGGTTCAAGGACTTTTGGTCCGTGTTGGGGCGGTCGGGACTGGGTTTGGGGCCCCGGCCACCGCTGGATTGCGCCTTGGGCCGCCGTTGCTTGGCTGCCGTGGATCAGTCGATTCAACACGGCGGGCGCGCGGAGGCGGCTATGGAGATGACGACGATCCCGGGGAATGTTTTTCGTGTCCGTCGCCGTGGATGGCCCGTGGACGCCATCGACCACGCCATACTCCGCATCCTTGGGAACCCGTTCGACGGCGTCGTCCGCAAGCCCGCGGACCTGCGGGCGCCGGCGTTGGCGGCGCGCATCGGGACGAGCGCGCCCACGGTCCGCGCGCATCTCGCCCGGATGCGGGAGGCCGGATTCCTCGAGGGATTCGTGCTGATCCCGAACCCCGCCCTTCGGGGCCAGGACATCGGTGTGTCCTTCCACCGGATTCCGACGGAGGGGAAATCACGGGCCATCGCACGGCTCGGCGAGGTTCCGGGGCTCGTGTCGTTCATCGATTTCGTGGGGCCGCCGCTCATCGTGTTCGGCCATGCCTCCGACGAGGCCGCGTGGTCGACCATGATGGCGGCCCACAGCGAGGCCCTCGGCGCATTGCCGGAATGGCACACGTTTGCCACGACCCTGCTGCGTCGCGACCCGCCTGCGATGAGCGACCTCGACCGTCGCATCGTGGCGGCCTTGGCGGGGGATGCCTTGCGCGGCCCGGAGGACGTGGCCAAGGAGGTCGGTGTGACCCGCCGCACCGTCCAGACCCGCCTCGACCGGCTGTTGGATGAGCAGTGCGTGTATCTTGCGCCGTACATCGATCGGAGCCGCGTGCCGGGCGCCGTCCTGTACATGGTGATGCTTCGCGTGGAACCGGAACGCAGGGCCGCCATTGTCGAAGGGACGCGGCGCCTTCTCGGGGACCGCCTGCTGGCGGTCGGGAACCCGTCCGCGGACGACCATCATCTCATGGTGAACGCGTGGGCGCACCACGCGGGTGCGGCCGAGGAGTCCCGGCTCCTCCTTGAAGCACTGCCGGGTGTCATGTCCGCGGAGAACCTCGTGCCCGTGTCCATCGCGGAGGACCTGGAAGCGGTGCAGCATTCCACGCGGTGAGCCATCGATTGTGCACACCCCGGATCTGCCCCGTACGGGATGTCGCCTCGGGAGGTGCAACGCCCGTATGCGAGTCATCCGAGGGGTCGCCGTCCGGGGGGATCGCCGCGGGTGGCGGGTAGGGTGCCACCAAAACCACGCACGGTGCGGCGAGGTTTTGGGCAGGCTGTTGGCGGGGGCCAATTCTCACACCCACCCCTCGCGGCCCGCGCGTATTCGTTTGGCAGCACCACATGACGACGCGGACGCCATACCCGTTTCAACCTGCTGCTGAGGCACTCACGCGCTCTGATGCGTGAGGGATGCGAATTCCCCGAGGGGTCGCCATCCGGGGGAGGCGGAGCGGGCGGAGGGGTGGGGTGGGGTGCTACCGAGCCG
>JBFILE010000102.1:0-11166 GCA_041599855.1 Thermoplasmatota archaeon | reverse complement strand
GGATGATTATCCTTACCTTGGCCGTGTCTGGGGGGGCACCACCTTGACTGGCGCGCGCGGGCTGCGAGGGGTGGGTGAGACAGTTGGGGCCCCCACCAGCCCACCCCCACCTCGCCGCGCCGCGCGTGGGTTGGAGGCCCCCCTCCCCTTGGAGGCGACCCCTGGCATTTGCGAGGTGTGGTGAGCGCAAGACGAGTGGGCGCACACCCGTTCTGGCGTGGGGTGGCGAGGGGCAGACGGGTGAGGGCCCACCCGTTCCGGCGTGGGGTGGCGAGGGGCAGACGGGTGGGGGCACACCCGTTGTGGCGTAGGGTGGCGAGGGGCAGACGGCTGATAGCACACCCGTTCTCCCTCATCCCGGCGACCGATCCGCCGCCGCCGTCGCGCCGGTCAACCCCAAACCGCTTCCCCGCGCATACAAAAATACATTCATACACTTGTACACCGCCACCGGCGGTCGTCCCCGAAGGCGCCGGATTCCCCAACGCGCGCCACCAGCCGGAAGCCGCGCGCAGACCTTGCAACCGACCGCCCTCCCATCGCCGCCCGGCCCACTCCGCGTCAATCATCGAGGAATAAAGGCCAAGTAACGGGATACTGCATGGGGGGCGGTCATGGCCGTGAGGCAGTGCGACGCATGCGGAACAGAGGAGTACATGCCCTATGTCTGCAAGTTCTGCAAGGGCCGGTACTGCTCAGCGCACCGCCTCCCCGAGAATCACACCTGCGGCGGCCTCGACGAGTACCGTTCCCGCATGCGGCAGGAAGGGCGCATCATCGCCCCCGAACCGGACGTCGTGACCGCGCAGGTGAACGCGCGCGCACGGGCTGCCGCCGCCTTCGACCGGTTCTTTGCCCGCGTCAACGGCAAGATGAGCGTCGTCTTCCTCGCCATCATCGCCGGCGCATTCTTCCTCCAGCTCTTCCTCCAGGTCATGGGCCTTGGACGCATGAGCGGCCTCCTGTTCGTCCTCTCGTACGACGTGTACCTGCGCCCGTGGACCATCGTGACCAGCATCTTCGCGCACGCGAACTTCCAGCACCTGTTCACGAATGGAATCGTCCTGTTCTTCTTCGGGCCGACCCTTGAATCCCTCATCGGGACCCGTCGATTCACGTACCTCTTCCTCGGGAGCGGGGCCATCGCTGGCGTTGCGCACGTCGCCATCTTCCAGTACGCGCTTCCCTTGGGCTTCGGAATGGACATGTCGCCGGGCGTCATCGGCGCCTCCGGCGCCATCATGGGCCTCCTCGGCACCTTGACGGTGCTGGCTCCCCGCCTCACGGTCCTCCTGTTCTTCGTGATCCCGGTCCAGCTCTGGATCATCACGATCGGGTACGCCGCGTTGGACGCCCTCCTCCTGTTCAGCCCGGATGACGTGGCGCACCTCGCGCACCTCGCCGGTCTCGCTACCGGTTTAACCTATGGCCGCCACCTGCACTCGCAAGGGCTCCGCGCACGGATACGACCAAGCCCACAGGGTCAGTTCAAGCGACCGTTCTGACGCGGACGCTGCCGGACCCCGAGCCGTTGGCGAACGGTGGATGCCAACCCCCAGCACCCGACGCCCGACACCGAATGCCCACCCCCCCCTGCCCCGTCGACCCCTGGAGGAATTGTCCTGAAGCGCAACGCGGTGTTCCTGGATCGTGATGGCGTCATCAACGCCCGCCGTCCCACCCTCGTCCGCAGGTGGAGCCAGTTCCGCTTCCTCCCCAGCGTCTTCGGCGCCCTGGAGCGTCTCGCGGCGACCGACTACGCCATCGTGGTCGCAACGAACCAGGAGTGGGTGGATTGGGGCTACATCTCCCGGCAGGATCATGACCACGTGCACCAGCGCATGGTGGAGGAGATCTCGGTCCACGGTGGCCGCGTGGACCGCGTGTACGCGTGCACCCATCGCCCGTCCCGCGGGTGCGCATGCCGGAAGCCGAAACCGGGCATGCTGATTGAGGCAGCGAAGGACCTGGACCTGGACCTTGCGGGCAGCTGGTTCATCGGGGACAACCGGAAGGACATGGTGGCCGGCCGCGAGGCGGGCGTGAAGACCGCCCTCGTGGACCCTCGGTGGCGGACGCGTCGCCAGCACGCGGAGGATCACGCCGACATCGTTGCCAGCGACCTCGGCACCGCACTCGACCACATCCTCCGGAAGCCCGTCATTCCTCGGGCCGCGGATTCTGCTTCGACTTGATCCAGCCCGTGAGGGCGGCTGCGGCAACGAACACGAGGCATGCTCCCGCAATGGCCCACGACGCCCACGGCGGCGGGGTGCCGGTGATGGTGAAGATGCTGCTTGTGACGAGCGTGTAGAAGATGGCGGCGCCGCTCACGCTCACCGTCATGATGGGGAGGAGGACGCGCGCGGGGAATCCCAGGATCACGCCCACGATGCTCGCGGTGAGGGCGCCCGCGGGCGAGAAGGGAATCCACACGGTGAGCGCGAGGCCCGTGACACCGATCCCTTCGGCGAATCTGCCGCGCGCGGCCTCCTCGTTCTCGCGCCGCGCGAACCAGCGGCCGATGAGCGGCAGCGAGGCGGCACCATCCCTGAGTAGAAGGAAGAGTCCGAGGCCGACGAACAACAGCGCGATGTCCCAGACGACGATGACGCCGGCTGCGATCCACACGGGCTCGCCGCTTGCGAGGGCGGCCGGGACGCTCGCTTCCTTGCCGAAGGTCGCTTCCGCAACGAACGCGGGAAGGATGCGCAGGAACCGCGCGCGGTCCACCACATGGAGCGCGGCGATGAGTCCGAGCCACAGGGAACACCACGTGAGTCCGATGAGGAGCGGGGGGCCGCCTTCGTGGGCAAGGAACCGCCGGATGGGTCCGCGCGTGACTGCGCCCGCGCCCTCCGCGTCGCTGCCGGCCGCAGGCGGTGGAGGGGCGCTCATCGCTTGCAGAGTCCGATGAAGTTCTCGAAGATGCGCTGCCCGTACTCGGTGTGCTCGACTTCGGGGTGGAACTGGAGTCCGAACCGGTCGAGGGTCTCGTGTTCGAGGGCCTGCACGGCGCAGTTCTTGGAGTGGGCGACGACGCGGAATCCCGGGGGAACGTCCACGACTTCGTCGTTGTGGCTTTCCCAGACCGTGCTCTTCTCGGGGAGGCCTGCGAGGATGCGGCCGCCGGAGAGGTCGCTCAGGATGAGTTCGGCTTTCCCGAATTCCGGGACCTTGCCGGGCGCGACGCGGCCCCCGTAATGGGTGGCCATGAACTGCTCGCCGGCGCAGATGCCGAGGATCGGGTACGGTGCCTTGTCCAGGTACGTCGCGCACTCGCCGAGGGTGTCCTGCATGCCGACGCGGGGTGCGCCACCGCTGAGGATGAGGCCGTCCAGTTCGGGGAGGTCGTCCCACGGCGTCGTGTTCTCGACGATCTCGCTGTCGATCCCGAGATACTTCAGGACACGCCACTCCCGGTGGGTCCATTGACCCCCGTTGTCCACGACGTGGATTCGCATGGGCTCGCCGGGGGCCCGAGCGGCTATCCGGATTAAATGCTTTGGGCCGGCGTCGGCGGGGCGATGCCGGGCCGGCGCCGGGGTCGGGTGATTGCGCAGGCCCACAGGCGGCGCGGCCATCGCGCCAAGGAACGCTTCACCTCCAGCGGAAACAGGGGGGGTGTTCGGCGAGTGTTCGAGGAGATGGATCCCGATCTCCACCGGAAACCGGGGGCCGTTCCGGGAAATGTTTCAGTTTCGCCGCATCCTGTTCTCGCCGCGTTCCATCGGAAGCAGGGGGCCGATACGGCGTTCGTATCAACCGGTCAGGTCATGGGCCTCGGGGTCATCGGAATCCGGCCATCCGAAGCTCAGCGCGAAACGCACCCAGACGTCGACGCTTGCGACCATGACCATACCGAGGAACAGCACCTCGCTCGGGCCGAACAGCACGCTGTACAGCGCAAAGGACACCCCGTATGTCCCCGTGGCCCGGCTCCACCGGTTGTGGTACGCGATGCTTGCGCGGCGCATGGTGCTCACGACGAGGCTGACCACGTACAGGAGGCCGAACGCAACGAGCGCGGGCGCATACGCAATGACCACGTGGGGTTCGATCATGAAGATCCAGACGGGCAGGCTCACGTAGAATGCGAAGTCGGCGGCGCTGTCGAACTGGGCGCCGAACCGCGTGGCGGCGCCCGTGGCGCGGGCGATGGGGCCGTCAAGGAGGTCGGTGAGGACGATGCCGATGACGAGGGCGACGAAGAGGCCCCGCTCCCCGTTCCATGCAACGGGCCATGTGCCGGCGGTGATGGCGAGACGGGCCACGGTCAATGCGTTCGGAACCCACCGCCAGTTCACGACCCGTCGACGACGGCCGGGCTCTTGAACCTGTCCGCCCGGGCTCGCGGCGACCACGCCGCAACGGCGGTCGAGCCTGCCGCCGATCCCTTGGGCCGTCAGCCGGAAGGATCGACGTGCACGATGCGGTTGACCCGCCCGATGACCTGGTCATGGGTGACGGGGCCGTAGGCGCCGGTCGCCTGATCCATCCAGCGGTGCTTGTCGAAGTTGTCCGCGTACGTGAGGTAGCCGCTGTTCGGCGCCTTGTACGCCTTCTCCTTCACGAAGCCGTTCGTCTCGTTGAACCCCCATGGCGGGTAGTAGATGCCGCTTCCACCGAAGCCCATGGGCGTGCTGTTGTACCCGAGCACGAAGTAGGATTTCTTCTCGGCGTCACCGCCGAGGGTCGTCCACGAGATGAGGCGGCGGACCTCGGTGCGGTTCGTGTCCCCATCCGGATGGAACACGATGACGTCCCCGAAGGGTCCGCCGGGGCCGCGTCCGGACGGGTTCTGGACGAACATGGAGACGAAACTGCTGAAGCCGCCCTGTTCGCGGGCGGGAGGGAACGCTTCCAGGCACAGGATGTCCCCCTTGTCGATGGTGCCTTCCGCGGTGACATTCGGACGCATCGCGTCAGTCGGCATCGTGAAGGCTTCCAACCCCGGGCAGGGGCCATCGTCGGATGCTCCGAAGCAACCGGAGACCAGGGCCGGGACGAGGGCGAGCGCAATCAGCAGGGCCTTGACCCTCGGCATGGACCCGGCCACGGACAGGACGTGTTAAAAGCGCTTGCGTTTCGCCACGGTTGCCACCGCCGAGTCACGCCGGTGACAACCATAGGCTGTCCGCACGATTGATTTACACGGCTCCACGAATTGCCGCCGTGATGCGCCCCGCCATCGCCCTGACCATCCTTGTTGCCGTGCTCATCGTTCCGACGGTTGCGCCCCCCGCCATCGCCGCGGAGGATGGCAACCACCTGGCCGGCGTCATCCATGGCCGGAAGATCAGCGGCGAATGCTCCTACATGACGGACGCGCCGAGCCCGGTCGCCCTCGAAACCTCGCCGGGCACCGCAACGGAAGCCACCTTCGAGGTGCAGGTCCTCATCCACCGAGACAATGCGTCGAATTGTCTTCCCGGCACCTTGGAAGCCGGCTTCGTCATCGACACCCCCGACGGCCCCGTGAAGACGTTCCGGTACCTCTCGCACAACCAGAACCAGTTGCGAACGACCCTGCCCATCACCCTGCAGGTTACCCTGAACGCGGGTGAGAGCATCACGTATCCGACGGCCGTGTACCTGCGTCTCGTGTCATTCAACCCGACGAACCTGAGCGTGTCCCGCGGCAGCGTGACGTTCGCGACACCGGAAGCATTCCTGCCGCTGTGAGTCGTGGAATGCACGGATGCGCTGCTTGCGGTGGTCGCGCGCGCACCACGCGCATCGCGTTCAACGCTCGCCGCCGGCCGGACCCTTGCCTGCGACGCGGACCTCGACCGACAGGGGCCGCGTCTCCCGCCCACGGCCATCGCCATCCATCCGGGACTCGACCTTCTCCATGGCTTCCGAAACCTCGAGCATGAACCCTTCGAGGCGAAGCTCCGCATTCGCGATGCGGCGACACGTCAGGAAACCGGTGAATCCCGTCCATGCCAGGGCGGCAGCCGAAATCACGAGCGCCGCGAGGCCGACGCCGAACGCGTCCACCGGCCAGTAGGCGAGACCGACAGGGGCCGCCATGGCAATCGCGGCGAACCCCGCGGCCACGACGGCGCAGGAGACCAGCGCGAGGGGGGGCGTCCTCCGCAGGTCGATCAGGGGCCCCGCAGGCACCCGTTCCATGTCGAACGCATCTGGACCGGACATGTGATCACTTCGAGCCGAGTCCCGACCCCGGTGCGCCCGCGGCGAAGGCTGCCGGGAAAGGCCTCCTTGCGCGGCTGCCCGTGGAGAGAGCCGGTGACCAAGCACAGCCGTCATGAAAAAGCGCATTGGTACAACGCCCGAACGACCGCTCCCGCACGGCCGGCGCGGGATCGTTTCCGCCAAGTCAAACCGACACCCCGATATAGCCAGTCCAGCCCTCGTTTCCGCAAGGGATGGATGCATAATGGCCCCCATGTTGCGTGACGACGGGCCCCCGGTGAGCCCGGCCACGATCGACGAGGCGCGAAGGACGCTTCCGAGCGAGTATGGCCACGTCGTCGTCGAAGAGAGCGGACGCCGCGTCCTCCTCGTTCGCGTTCCCGCCGTCAAGCCTGATTACCTGACTGCCCTGCGTGAGGTCGCCCTCTACGTGGACCTTGAAACCGTCCGGGACGTGAAGGACGTCCTCCTCATCGGTTCCGGGAAGGTGACGCGCCTTGAGCCCATCGCCCTCCGCGACCATATCCGCGAGCAGCGCACCGTGGACCAGGGCGTCGCCGAGGACCTCCGCGGCCCCTTGAGCCGCGACTACGGCCACCGCGTGGTCGACGCTGAAAACGGCAAGGGACGCGCCGCCATCGCGGTCCGCATCCCCCGTGCCAGCCTCGCGGACATCACCGCGGACGATGTCATCATCCTGCGGGACCGTCTCCGCCCCCTCCTTGCCGATCGCCTCCGCGACCTCGATTGCGCGTACGTGATCAGCGACTCCGACTTCGAGCGCCTCGGCCGCCGCGTGTTCCTTGAACTCGTGGACCCCGACCGGGCCGCCTCCCACGACCGCGTCGAACCCAAGGAAGCGTTGAAGAACGCGGCCATGGCAGCCTCCGGGAATGAAGCATACGAGGAACCGGAAGCTCCAGCCACGATCGAGGAAGCGTTCCCGGAACTTGCCGAGGAAAGCGAGTACGAACTTACGACGACGCCCCGCGCATCCGCAGCCGCACCCGCATCCGGGTCGGCTGCCGCTGCCGGTGATGCCCGTGACCCGGCGCCGGAGAGGACCCACGCATCCACCGTCGTCGACGACGCGAACCAGTACGAGATCTTCACGCGGACGAAGCCACGCGCGCCCGAACCGGAACCGGAACCGGTCGCGGTGCCCGCCGCCCAGGACGAATACGAGATCCTCACCTCGTCACGACCCGCACCCGCGGAACCGGTCGCGGACTCGCCGGCGCCTGCCGCGAACGCGCCCGCCCCCGGCCTCGACCCGGACGACGAGTACGAGATCCTCGGCGCCGCACCGCGCACACCCCAACCCCGCGCGCCAGCGCCCCGCGCGCCTGAAACACGCGACCACGTGGCGCCCGAGCCGCGCCAAGCCGCCTCCCGCACCCCCGTCACCCGGTCCCGGACCACGGAGCCCGTGGGGCCGAAAAGCCCCGTCATGCGGGACCACCCCCCGATCGTCCCCGGCTTCGTCCAGACGCTGCAGGATGACGACATCGAGGTGTACGTCCGCAAGGAGCAGGAAGCGCCGAGGGACATCGGACCCACGCCGGCAGCGCCCCGGTCCGCCCACCACGCAACCGCGCCCGCGGTCGAGGTTGAGGACCAGTTCGAGGCCGTCGCAGGCGGCCGCGTCACGCCCCAGCAGACCACGCCGCAAGGCCCCATCGGGGACAACGGCGGGGACGTGGAGATGAACGTCGGCGACGAGAAGGCCGTCGACCAGCTCATGCGGGAGGAAGCCGCGTCCGACCGCGAGGAACGCCGCATCCCGAGCCTTGCCCCGCAGCCGCCGGGCGGGCCCGATTTCGACGTGCTCGCCACGCGCCTCGAAGGCCTCGGGTATGAGATCGTCCGCGATGTGCCCGTCGAGGACAACATCTTCGACATCGCCGCGCACAAGAACGGCGGGAAACGCCTCCTTGCCATGAACGTGGAAAGTTTCGCCGCGGCCGAAGGTGGCGCGTACGACAAGCTCGCCGTGAACCTGGGGGCGGACGTGCTCCTCGTGGTCACGAACAACCTCGCACCCGGTGCGCGCCTTGCCACCTGGGGAACGCGCGTCCAGGTGTTCCGGCCGGACGAATTGATCGAAGTCGGGCTTTGAGGCGGGCGATGGCCGGGGCCGTCCGCTGACGGCCCCCCGGTCGTGCTCGTCGTTGAGGGTGCCCGGTGGGTGGTGGATCCGCCGGGGCGGTCCCCTCCACCTACCATCGAACCCCACTCCGCACGGCCGCCACCCCCCACATTTATTCCGGAAGGGCCCGCTCGAACTCCCGTTGCCGGGCACGGCATTGCTCAAGGAAGATCCCGCGTTCGCACCCCTCGGCCGCGAGTTCTTCGCGCGGGACGCGGACGTGGTCGCACGCGACCTCCTCGGCCGCCTCCTCGTCAAGGTGGAGTCGGACACGGTTCTGGCCGGGCGCATCGTGGAAACGGAAGCCTACTTCGGGCCTCCGGGAGCCAACCCCCAGATTGTCGGCCGTGACGACATCTCCCGCGCCCTCCGCGAACGCATCGACCGCGACGGTGACGCCGCCGCCCACTCTTTCCGAGGCCGCACCGAACGCAACGCCACCATGTTCGGGGAAGCCGGCCACGCGTACGTGTACCTCATCTACGGCGCCCACGAGTGCATGAACGTCTCCACCGGATTCCCCGGCCGGCCGCAGGCCGTCCTACTCCGCGCCCTCGAGCCGGTCCTCGGCGAGCGCATCATGGACCTCCGCCGCCGCGAGCGTGGGAGTTGGCGCGCGCCTCGCGCCGACCGGCTACCCACCAAGGCGATCGCAAGCGGCCCCGGGAAACTCACGCAGGCACTCGGCATCACGCGCGGGGACAACGGCCGGGACCTCACCGAGGAAGGAGCGGGGACCCTGTACCTTTCGCGGGGGACCCCGATTCCGCGCGCATCCGTGGGTGTGAGCGCGCGCATCGGAGTCGTGGGCGCCGAGCATTACCCGCTGCGCTTTTTCGCGGACGGCTGCCCCAGTGTCAGCACGGTGCCGCGGACAAAGCGGGCGGCACGCGCCCAAACCGCTCGACAGAGGGCCACAGCGACAAAGACGTGAGAGGCGTCAAGCACGGACGGCCGCGCACCGACGACCCGGTGTACTCCCCATGCGTGTAAAACATCTGATGACGGCCGACGTGGTGACCGTGGGCCCCGAAACCACCATTGCGGAAGCCGCGAAGAAGATGGCCGAGAAGAACGTGGGTTGCCTCGTCGTGTGCTCCGATGACAAGCAGGTCAAGGGTCTCATCGTGGACCGGGCCATCGTGACCAAGGTCGTCGGCGAAGGCAAGGATCCCGCCTCGATCGCGGTAAAGGACGTCATGACGACGAATCCCACGACGATCGATTCGGAAGCCACGGTCTTCGATGCGTGCAGCATCATCTCGCGGCAAGGGCCGTTCCGCCGCGCACCTGTTGTCGAGAACGGCACGTGTGTCGGCATCCTCAGCATCGCGGACCTTGCGACCGCGGCGGAATGCCTCACGAGTACCATCCTCGAGGAGGTCCGGTCCAGCCAAAAATCGGCGAAGGTCACCCACGCGGAAAGCCAAGCCGAGATCGAGCAGGCGATGCCGCACTGAATTTCGACGACGCCCCTATTTGAACGGCCCGCACCCGTTCAACGGAACTTGTCGGGCTGCGAGGGGTGGGTGCGACAGTGGGGCCCCCACCAGCGCACCCCCAACGCCGCGCCCTGCGTGGCAGGGCAGCGCCCCACCCTCTCCACCCCTCCCTAGCTCCACCTCCCCCGGGATAGCCGGGACGACCGCCTTTCAGGGCCGTGGCTCGGCGCCCTCGGCGATGTTCCCGCGGCGCCCCGCAACCACGCGCCGCAGGACCCCGCCCGCCAGCGCCACCGCGAAGAAGCCCAACGCCGTGACCGGAGGAAGCGGAAGGCCGAGGATCTGGAGGCCGACGATGGCGAGCGTGCCCGCGCCCGCGAGCCGGAAGTCCCGGAGGTCGATCACGCGGTCAAGAGGCAGGACGACGGCCAAGAGGATGGTGACCCAAGCGATGGCAGCTGCGATCACGGCGCCCGTCACGGCATCCAGGCCAGCACCTCCAGCACGATACCTGCGAAGAGGGCGATCGCGGGCATGCCGACGCCCCGGACGCGGGGCAGGCGCACGCCCCCGATCTCGCATGCGATGAGGAGGACGGCAACGCCGGCAGCGATCGGGATGGCCACCAGGTCCATGCGGGACCCGAGTTCCGCGCCCGCGAGTGCAACCGCCGCGGCCGCAACCGTGCTGAGGACGGCAAGCAGGGCGAGCGCGACCCAGTCCTGCACGACTTTCGGGCGCGCGAATTCATCGCGGGCCGCCGACCATGCGCCGGCGCCGCCGATGACCGTGAGGCCGATGAGGGCGGAGCCGCCGAAATCCGCCAACGCGCCGCCGGCTGCGAGTGCGAACAGCGTGCCGTCGATTGCAGCCAGGTTCGTGAGCACGAGGAGCCGGCTGGTCTTGAGCCGGTGGACGACGGAGGCCGGGCTGTCGGATGGCGTTTTCCGGTTTTGATAAGCGTAGCTTAAGGTCGTGATCTCACCCCGCAGAACAGGCGCAAGCCGCGACTCCCAGCGGGGGAGATCACTTCATGCAAATGGTAGTCGCGAAAGCGACAAAAGTCGAATCCATGACTCCCATGGCTTCCGCTCGGTTGGGCAGCGAGTGCCGTACGAGGGAAGGCAGGAAAGCCATTCAGTTCCCTCTGGGGCTGCGATGGTATAAGGGGTTTTCGTTGGGGGCGATGGGAGACAATCGTGCACGGCGGGAGCGCCCGATCCCCAGCACCAGTTGAAGGGAATCCATCACGCGATCGGCCGCGCCCGTCAACGGACGAAGGTCGAACCTGGGTCGAAAAACCCGGGAAAAGAGCCGCCTGGGGGACTTGAACCCCCGACCTGCTGATTACGAATCAGCCGCTCCACCAACTGAGCTAAGGCGGCAAAACCGGACCCGGCCGGCGACGCCACT
>JBFILE010000101.1:0-11202 GCA_041599855.1 Thermoplasmatota archaeon | reverse complement strand
TGGAGGACACGATGCGGGCCCTCGGGGACCTCGTGGATGATGGGCTCACGCGGCACCTCGGCGTGAGCAACTTCGACGTGGCCGACCTTGAGGACGCCGCGGCCATCCTCGGGCCGGACCGGATCGTGGAAAACCAGGTGCGGTACCATCTGGAGGACCGGGAGATCGAGGCGGAAACGATCCCGTACTGCCGGAATCATGGGATCGCCGTCGTCGGCTACTCCCCGTTCGGCAGCGGGCGATTCCCCGATGGGAAATCGCCGGGCGGGCGCGTCCTCCTCGAGATTTCGGGCCGCCTCGGGAAGACCCCCCGTCAGGTGGCGCTCGCATTCCTCACGCGCGACCCGTCCGTGTTCGCGATCCCGAAGGCGGAGAGTCTCCCCCATGTGGAGGAGAACGCGGGGGCAGCGTTCGCACTCGATGCGGCGGATGTCGCGCGGATCGATGCGGCGTTCCCCGGGTGAGCGGAATCGGACTCCGCTCTCCGATTCACGAATCGAGGCGGTAGCCCATGCTCTCGAGCACTTGGCGTACGCGGCGAACGTGGTCGCCCTGGAGTTCGATGACTCCGGACTTCTCGGTCCCGCCGCACGCACATGCGCCCTTCAGCTTCTGGGTCAGGTCACGCATGTCCACGCCGGGCTCGTCCGCACCTTCGACCAGGGTGACGAGTTTGCCGTAGCGACGGCTCACCGTCTTCACCCGGATCGCGGTTCCGGAGCGGGCGATCTCGCCGCAGACGCAAAGCTCGTCGGGCAGGCCGCATGTGATGCAGACACTCATCAGGCCAATCCTCCGGTACGTGGAACGGTGTTCAGAAGTCGGGCGGGGTCCGGGGTGATGAGCTGATAGCGGATCATGAAATTCTGGCCGCGCGGGGCGGCGTTGCATGGATGCGCGTTTCTCGTATTTATACGCTGAAGGGCCGAACCGGACGGTGCGCGACCCATCTGCCGGCATCATCCTTATCGGGCAGCCGCGCCCGTCCCCCCGTGTGCCCCTCGAAGTCGCGTTCCGCCTTGAACACGATTGCCGCCTGTGCCTGACGTCGAGGGACCACCCTGACGCCGTAATCAAGGAATGGTGCAACAATGTGGTCGAAGTCATCCACGTGCATGTGCCGGACACGGGGACCGGTCGCGGCGGCAAATCCGTGAAAGGCCATGCCGGCCCCATCGTCGAGGCCATCGCGAGCCAATCCCGCGGCGTGTACGAGCAGGGCGCAAGCGGAGGCACCGGGTACATCCTCCGCCAATGCCACTGCAAGCGGTACAACGCGCTCCTCACCACCATCGAGGAAGCCGGGTGCGTGCCCCTTTTCCCCCTTGAGATCTCGGGAGGCTGGGAACTGTACCGGGCGCTCGCCTTCAAACCTGAGCACGCCCGCACCCTCCTGCAACGTCTCGAGGAACGGGTGGGGAAGGAACCGGGCGGGAGCAGCGTCCGCCTGGTCTCCAAGCGGGAGATCACGGGCCCCGCGGCGGCCCGCCTGATCCTGATGCCGGCACACGAGGTGTTCGACGGGATGACGGAACGCCAGATGGGCGCGGTCCATGTGGCCCAACTCGCAGGCTACTACCAGAGTCCGCGTAGCGCCACAACCGAGCACGTGGCCGCGAGGGCGGGCTTGGCCCGTGCCACCCTTGAGGAGCACCTGAGGAAGGGGGAGAACCAGCTGATGGAGAACCTGGCACCCTACCTGGACCTCTGGCTGAGGGGTCCGGCGCCCCGCGACGAGGATGCCGGTGGCGATGCCGATTCGGACGCCGCCTGAGTGGGAACCGGTGCTGCCTTTGGGGTGGACGTGGGCGAGGGGGGCCCACCCATGGCTGCCGTAAGGGCAATGAAGAGCGCGATGATGACCACGATCGGCCCGGCGATCACGCCGCTTGCGGCCACGATCACCGGCATCATCCCGGAACCGGCAGGAATCGATCCGGAACCCACCGCCGCGCCTCCCCGGGCGGCCGCCGTCCCTGCAACGAACAGGAGGGCGCCGAGAAGGAGTCGCCGGAGGTTCTTCACGGACCCCTCGTCTCGGAGGGCGGTATTAGGCCCCGTGGCGCAAGGAACGAAGGATCTGGGGGAACCGCCCCGGCGCGAGCGCGCGGAGCGCCATCCCCCGGCCATGTCGCCGTGCCGACTTTGGACGGCCCCGCGCGATCTCGCGTAACCGTCGCGCACGACTCGCGGACCGCCCGATATGCCCCCCGATGAGTCCCGTTCCGGTCCGTTCGATTTATTGTACCCGGGCGACTTCCCCGATCATGCACGGCAAATCGGCCGACATCGTCGATCCGGTGCGGGCGTTTGCACCATGAGCGATTCCCCTTCCCGGGAAGCCGTCGATGAACCCGCCCGGCCGCGCCTCCATGAACTCAAGCTCACCTTCGCATCCGCGCGGGACAACCGGTCCATGTACGCCGAGTGGTTCCGGAATTCGCCGAAGGGGATCGTGCATGCCAGCCGCATCCTCATTGAAGGTCCCAGGGTTTCCCTGCGATTCGTTGCGGACCCGATGGATGACGACCTCGACACCTTTGTCCAGGATATCCACGCGCGTTCGGCAACCGATCGCATCACCTACGGCCCCGTTGAAACCGCGGGCGGCGTCGCCGCGTTCGACGCAGCATGGGACGAGCCCTTCATCGGGTCCGCCCGGACCCCGGTCGCGGTGGCATGGGAGTTCTTCGGACCCGCCATCGAGAACACGTTCAGCATCGAGCAGCATCAGGCGACCCACCGGCTCCTCATTCCCGCCACCGCGGATGTCGATCGATATTTGAAGCGTCTTCATGCCGAAGTGGAAAAGGTCGGGGCGGCACTGGATGACCCGCGGTCGATGCGCGTGGAACGCTTCGGACCATGGATCGACCCGGCCACCACGGCAGGGGAACATTCGCGTACCATCATGCTGACGGCCATCGCGCTCGGCTATTATGACAAGCCGGCGCGCGCCAGCGTGAGCGACATCTCCTTCCACACGGGCCTTCCCGGGAACGTGGTGCTGCGTCAGTTGCGGGAACTGGAGAAGGAATCGTTCGATCGGGACACCGGGCAGTGACTCCTTTCCCGGACGCCGGAAGGGCCCCACTTGCCGTCGCTGGACGCGCTCGCGCCGTGGGAAAGTGGTCATGCGAGGGGTACCGCGCGTGCACATGTGGCCGGACCCAAGGAGATCCTGTGAGGACGGATGGCGGAGGTCCGCCATCCGTGACGAGTGAAAAGAAAAAGGGAGGTGCCGCCCACGAACAGGATGGGCGGCACGACGGTAACTCACCCGACGATATCGTCGTAGCCGAGTTCGTTGTCGCAGTGGACATACGCACCGGACGCGGACACCATGCAGGTGGTCTTGTCCTGGCTGCATGCAGCGACGACGGTCGGTCCGTTCCTGTCCAATCGGTTGTCGAAGTCCTCGTACATGCAGGGGCCGCCAGCACTGGCAGCCGGCACGACCACCAGGCTTGCCATGAGTGTCACACCAACCATTCCGAGTACGAACATCTGTTTCATCATCTGATTCTCAGCTCCAAGCACGAATCACCGCGCTTGGCCCTCCATGGGACCCCCGGGCTATTCTGTTTCAGGCCGTTGGTTTTCCGATGCGGCCTGAAGCGCATTCCGTAGGCGTTTGGTGGCGACATATCGGCGCCGCCATTCCCCTTCCGCATCCACGAGGCTCAACGATTCCAGCCTGGCAAGATGATAGGATACGAGGCGTGGGGAGCACCCTGTCGCACGGGCGATCCCCGCCTGGGTGGACGGCCCAGCCGCCTCGACGATTGCCGTTGCAATGCGTCGCCGCGAACCTTCGGCCAGGAAGATTGTGAGGGAGGCGTCACGGGCATCCGACGCGTGATCGGCCGGGTAGTACAGGGTCAACCGCCCCTCCGCCCCGGTCGTGAGAAGCTGATGCGACATGAGGATGGAAATGTGGTATCGGACGACGATCCGTGACAGGCCTGTTGCCCTGCTCAGTCGAGCCACGGTCATTCCCGGCGCGTCGTTGATGGCGGCCCACAGGGCACGACGGTTCGCGTTCGTGAAGACCGAATCCCGCGTGATCCTCGTGTAGAGGGGCAGTACGACACGCACCGCCACGAGCAATGCCGCGGCGACAATGGCGGCCTCAGGGGGCGTCGCAGCACCCAATGACGGGACCGCGACCACCGCTCCGGCGATCCGGAACTCGGTCGCCCAGCCGCGCACCGTCATCATCTGCTGCGCAGAAGCCTCCCGAAGGAGGTCGCCGGGAGCTTCACTTCCCGCGAGCACCAACTCGAACTGGCCCGTGCCCTCTATCCGGGCATGATCCAACTGCCGGGTGCGCCCTGCGACGGACAAGCTGCCCGTTGCGCCCGGGAGATCCAAGTCGCCATCCAGCGTCAACTCGGCGCGCTCCGCCACGACCATCACACGGTCCAGGTCCGCCGCAAATGCCACCTCCGTGAGTTCGAGGAACGCGAACCTGCTGCTCGTGCGCGTGGCGACATCGCCGAGGATGCCCGGGCTCGACGTGGTTTCGTCGCGAAGGTCCAGGTCCCCGGCGCCATCGAGACGCAACACGGCATTCTTTGCAAACAGGAATTGGGTCCCCGTCGCGGTCACGTTCCCTTGGGCCGCGGATGGCGTGCCGAGACCCATGACCACGGACGTATTCGGGTACCGTTGGACGAACGCGCCCGACACGTCCTCGTCGATCTCCGACCAGAAGACCGTCTCGTTCCGGGCCCGCGCAAGGCGTCCGTCGAAGTGGGCGTCCACGGTGAGCACGCCCTGATCCTTCGTGAACAACAGGACCGAGCAGTTCCGGGCACAGTCGATGGCCAAGAGGCGTGCGGCCCCGCTTTCGAAGCGGTGCGGATCCCGACCCACGGGTTCGTTGAAATTGACGGCCGGCGTTTGCGTCCAGTTCGTGGTCTGGACGATACCGGAAGCCGAGTCCCATGACAGGGCGTATGCAGCGTTGGAACGGGACATGGGCACGAGGTCGATTCCCGCCTCGGACAGTGTCATCCTGACTTCGCCGCGAAAACCTGCAGGTTCATGGAGGACGAGCCGTCCCGATTGCACCGCCGCATCCGCCGCCGCGTGCGGCACGGTGGACAGCAGCACCAACAGAATCAACAGGACGCGCATGGAAGGCTCCCCCGACCCAGGGGGGTGCGCGGTTATGGTGGTTTCCCCGACCGGCGGCTGTTTCAGAAACACGGCGGCTACAACCTTCATGGTGTCACAGGTCTCGTCACCGGCATGAGGCGGAGGCTATGTACGGTGGGCGTTGCGCTCATGCTGCTGATTGTTGCGATCCCGACGGCCCAGGCAGGCCGCGCGGGCGGTGGACCCGTTTGCGTGTACTTCGGAAACAGCATCGAGGAGACCCGCGTCAAGACGGGCTCCGTGGACCGCTGCGGCCCCGACAGCATGGCGACCGTCAAGATCCAGGAAGGCTGGGTCACTGCGTGCATCGAAAACACGTGCGTCCGCATCCTCCTGCATGAAGATGTCAGCGACGACGTGGATCACCTCGTCGGGAATCTGCTCCCGTGAGTACCGTCGCACCGGCTGAATCGGAATCGAAGCCGGTCGCACGGTCCGTCGGGCCTGCGCGCCCGACGGATGCACAGGATCATGGCCGGGGGCGCCGACGCCGGCGGTCCGCCAATCCGGTTCCCTGCGGGCGATTCAGGCCGGAGGCGCCGAGGCGTCCACGGGTTCATTGGATTCTTCCTTGACCTCGACGATGCGTCCCGTGTCGTTGTCGTAGAGGAGTCCGAACACTTCGAGGTCTGCCGGCATGTACGGGTGGCCACGGATGAGGCGGATGCTCTGGCGAACATTCTCCGCCACGTCGGGGAACCCGCCGAGCCAGCGTTGGAACCCGGGAAGCATGACCGCATGGAGCGGGACACCCGTGCGCTCCGCGATGCTGTGGGCGATGCGGAATTCGCCGCGGCCCACGATGGTCATGCCACACTTCGTATGACCCATGACCGCGATGCGTTTCACCCCAAGGAGGTGGACGCACACGATGAGGCTTCGGAGGGTGCCGTCATCGAGGAGGTTCCCGGCGTTGCGGATGATCTTCGCATCGCCGTGTTCGAGGCCGAGCACGCGTTCCACGTTGTGGCGCGTATCCATGCACGCAACCACGGCGAGACGCTTGTTCGGGGGTGCTGCCAGGTCTGCATCGTTCGGACTCCAGTCGTTCTGGACGTACCGTTCGTTGCCCGAAAAGAGGTCATCGAGCAGGCTCATGATGATGGCATGGGCACCCGCGTCTTGAAATCGCCGGTGGGTGCCAACGCCGCAACGGCGACAACGAGCCAGGCGGCGGAATGAGGATCCGCCGGAATGCGCTCCTATTCCTTGGACGCCTTCACGGCCTCGACCATCAGGCCCTTCCAGTCGAAGGACTCCTTGATCATCTCTGCCTTGAGGGCCGAGCAGTCGTATTGGAGGTCGATGACCTTCTTCGC
This sequence comes from Thermoplasmatota archaeon, assembly GCA_041599855.1. Classification (GTDB taxonomy): domain Archaea; phylum Thermoplasmatota; class SW-10-69-26; order JACQPN01; family JAJPHT01; genus JBFILE01. The sequence goes on along the minus strand of JBFILE010000101.1, from coordinate 4,720 downwards.
GAACGGCAGCGGCTTTGCGTCCCCGACGAACACGCATCCCTGGAGGCGACCCTCCTTGAAGATGATGCGGCGGTACACGTTCTCGTTGTACTTCTCCTCCAGGACCTCGTCGCCGAGGATGTTCCCGACGCTCATGACCGGGTAATCGAAGTGATCGATCGAGTAGAAGTCCACATGCCAGTACGGGGTCGGCTTCTCGCCCCGGGAAGCAGCGATCATGTTCATCGCCGCCGTCTGACCCTGCTTCTTCGCGCTCGCCCAAGACCCCGCGATGTGGATGCGGTTCAGGAGCGGATCGAAGTACTGGGCGCAGTCGCCCGCGACCCAGACATTGTCCACGCTCGTTCGGAGGAACTCGTCCGCGAGGATGCCTTCACCCGTCTTGATGTGGGACGATGAAACGTGGCGGAGGCTCATGTTCAGGCCGATCGCGACACCCGCGATCTGGGCATCGTACTTCGTGCCCTTGTCCGTGACGCACCCGATGACGTGGCCCTTGTCATCCGTCGTGAACTCGGTCACGGTCTCATGGAAGATGCAGTCCACCCCAAGTTCCTTCAGGGTGCGCTCCACGATCTCGGAGCCCTCCTTCGAAAGGCCTTCCCGCCACCATCGGTTCCCCCGCATGAGGTACTTTGACTTGACGCCGTGCTTCCCGAAGATGACCGCAAGGTCGATCCCGAGGAGGCCGGCGCCCACGATGACCCCCGATTCCGCGGCTTCCGCGTGGGCGCGGATGCGGCGTGCGTCCGCGAACGTCCAGAACGTGTGGATACCGTCCGCCGTGGAGTTCGGCGCAGGGTATTTGCGGGGCGTCCCGCCCGTTGCGATGAGGAGCTTCGTGTAGTCGAAGCGGGTGCCGTCCTCGCAGACGACCACGTTCGACGCGTCATCCACCATGGCGACCTGGGTGAAGAGTTTCAGGGTGATGGACCGGTCCTCGTACCATTTCAGGTCGTGGATCCGCACCTTCTCCTCGGGACGCGTGCCCTTCGCGAAATCCTTGATCGCGACACGATTGTACAGGGGTTCCCCCTCGTTCGTGATGATGGTGATCTCAGCTTCCGGGTCCTTCGCGCGGAGCGTTTCCGCCGCCGTCGCGCCAGCGATGCCGTCGCCGATGATCACGAACTTTTCGGGCATGGTGAAACCCCGTTCTGGCCGCGGCACGCGCCCGGCGCTATATGAAGAATTGGGTCGCGCCGGGCGCGTGATTCCTTCCGTCGCCGCGACTCTGCGGCCCAGCTCCGCGGGCAAAGCCCGCTCCGCTGTAGGGTCGCGACGACGGGCGAGAGGGCCTGCCGCCCTCTCGCGCTCTCCCCGCCCTGGTTTGGCGGGTGGGGGGCGCGATGGCTGGCGGCCCTCTCGCAGTGTTCCTGTTCGGGTTGGCGGGTGGGGGCGCGATGGCTGGCGCCCCACTCGTGCGTTCCCAGCTCTGGTTTGGCCGGTGGCGGCGCGACGGCATATTGCCTGCCTGACGGGCCTCCCCGGCCCTTGTTTCGCGGGTGGGGACACGACTGCTGCACGCTCCCCTGACGCATTCACGCCGGTCGGGTTTGGCGGGTGGGCCCCGTCGCGGGCTTGCGCGGCCAGGCCGTCAAGCGTGGGCGCGGGAATCTGGCCGCGGAGTCGCGGGGGCCGGCGGCGACGGTGCACGCAACCCGGGCCGACGCAAGCCCCAGGTGTCCAGCTCCGACCCCACCTGCCTGTTGCATTCCCGAAGTTGCGGCCACACCGCTTATTGCGGGACCCTTGCGAGTCGGGGTCATGAAGCGTGACGAGATCTACGACGCGATGAAGAAGAACATCGGTATCGTGCCGGGGTGGGTGCAGGAGATTCCGGACGGCCAGTTGGAAGGGTTCTGGAAGTCGATGAGCGAATTCGAGATGGCGGACACCGCGATTCCGGCGAAGTACAAGGACCTCATCGCGCTTGCCGTATCGAGCCAGATTCCGTGTGGCTACTGCGTGGAGTGGCACAAGTCGAGTGCGCGGGCGAACGGCGCGGATGCCCGGGAGATCCGGGAAGCCATCGGGATGGCCGCGAACGTGCGCATGGGCAGCGCCATCGTGAACGGCGCCGCCCCCGACATGGAGACCTTCAAGGGCGAGGTGGAAACCATCATGGCGCACATGCAGGAGCACACGCCGATGGCGCCGCCGTGAACCTCGGGCACGGCTCGACTTGGTGAAAAAAAGGAGCGCCCGCCACCGGATTCCATGACCGGATCGGCGGCGGGCAGCGTCATTCCTTACGCGAGCCCGATCATCGCGGTGACCTTGCCGACGCCTTCGCCATCGTGCGCCGTGAGCGCCTTGCCGATGATGGCGCCGAAGCAGGCTGCGGAGTCCGAGCACACCTCGGCGTGACCCGGAACCGCGCTCGATGTGAGGAAGTCGCCGACCTCGACCGGGCCAACGACCTTCACCGGGACGATGCCGGTCACCGCGAGGGGTGTGTCCGTCGGCAAGCCCGCGAGGGTGATGGACGGGTTCGTCGAGACAACCCCGACCACGCGCTTGTCGCGGGCTTGGCTCGCGGGGGCAAGGGTGATCTTGCCCTCGTCGCTGAAGCCGTCGACGATGACGACGTCACCGGGAGAGACGCCGGTTCCCACCGCAGGTTCCGCGATGTCGCCTATGTGGGAGCCGGAATGGGCGTACACATGGCCTGTGGTGTAGATATCGCCCTGCACTTCGAATTTGTATAGTCCCGGGGCGCGCCCGATCCCGACCTTGCCATCAACCTGAAGCGTATCCTTCAGTTGGGCGCGGTCGCGGAGGATCGAGGTGCCATAGATGTCCAGGCCGCCGGTCGTGAAGAACTTGGTTGCACGAATGTCGCCAGCGACGTCCAGCTCGTACGTGCTATCCGGTGCGGTCCCGATTCCGAGGTTGCCGGCGATCGATCCGCTCTGGTCGCTGCGGAGGAGTTGGGTGGCAGTGAGCCCACCAACCGAGGCGGCGTCACCGGCACAAAGGGATGAGCCGTCCGACGCGATGGATGTGATGAAGTACCCGGCTCCGCAGGTGACGGCGTCGGCGGTCCCGGTAGGGCCTTGCGGACCCATCGCCCCCGTGGCACCAACATCACCCTGATCACCTTTCGCACCCGTGGGGCCGACGGCGCCCGTTGCCCCGGTCGCGCCGACCTCACCCTGATCACCCTTCGGACCCATCGGGCCAACGGCACCTGTTGCGCCCGTGGCGCCGGTAGCGCCGGCATCACCCTTCGGACCCATCGGGCCAACGGCACCCGTTGCCCCGGTCGCACCGACATCGCCCGTGTCGCCTTTCGCGCCCACGTCACCTTGCGCACCCGTCGCGCCGCGGCAATCGAGGACATCGATGCTCTCGTCGTTGTTCACGTCTTCGGACGCATCGGCCTGACCGTTGCCGTTCACATCCCAGCAGTGCAGGCCTTGACCGATTTCATCGATCCGGCTCGACAGCATGCCATCAGCGGCTTGGCGCGCGGCGGCCTCGTTGTCGATATCGGCCGCCAAGGCTTCGTCCGCTGCGGCGCGAGCGGCGGCCTCGTCGGCGAGGCCGGCCGCCAAGACGTCGTCCGCTGCGGCGCGTGTTGCAGCTTCGCCGTCCATCGAGGCACGCAGGTCGGCATCCGCGGCATGGCGAGCGGCGGCTTCGGCGGCCATTTCGGCTGCGAGTTGCGCATCCACCGAGTCGAGGAGGGCCACATGGCTCGCGAGCGCCGCATTGAGTGCATCAATCGTTGCACGGAGGTCGCCGTCGGCGGCCATTCGGGCTTCGGTCTCGTCCAGCACCGATTGCTGCGTGAATGCCATCGCGGCCCTGAGCGCTTCATCCAAGTTGATGAGCGACATCCTCAAGGCCTCGTCCGCGGCTTCCCGTTGAACGACTTCCTGATCGGCGGCTGCGGCAAGGGCCGCGTCTGCGGCTTCGCGGGCCGCGATTTCGGCAAGGAGCTCATCTTGTTTCGCGTCGCCGCAGCGGCCGTCTGACAAGCAGATGCCGAGGCCGCCGTAGGACAGGTCCCCCGCGGCGGTGCCCGTGAGGGGAAGCCCCCCCAGGAAGATGGATGCGTTCTCAAGGACCAGGTCGCCGGTCATGGTGTCGCCGCTTGCATCCACCCACGGGTCGTTCGAGCCGAGGCCGAGTGGCGCGTCGGTTGTCCCGCCCGATCCGGGTTCCTGAAGATCCTGTGGCGGAGCGGACGCGGCTGCAATGGTGGCGACGATCAACAGCATGGCGATGGACAGGGCGCGCGCAGGGGTGCGGATGGTAGCATCTCCAATTGCGCCGCAGGATGGCGCAAACGGATCTAAACAAGTCTAAAAGACCTTAAAATGGCTGTACGATCGCCCAGTTAACAATCGTTGGGCATTTGCCACGGCTAAATTGTCGCCTATCCTTGATCCACCGGCAACCCCGCCCGATGCCAGGCGAGGATCCCTCCGGCCAGGTTCGCCACTTCCGTCCAGCCCATGCGCAGGAGGGCATTCGAGGACTGCATGCTGCGGGCTCCGCTCATGCACTGCATGACGATGGGGCGATCCTTCGGGATCTCGGCGGCCCGCGCCATGAAGTCGCTGAGCGGGACGTGGATGGCGCCGGGGATGCGGTATGCGTTCCATTCGTCCTGTTCGCGGACATCCACGATGAGCGCGTTCGACTCGTCCACGAGGCGCTGCGCTTCGGCCGGCTCGATCTGCGGGATCGAATTGCCTTCGAAGGGGCG
>JBFILE010000100.1:0-11209 GCA_041599855.1 Thermoplasmatota archaeon | reverse complement strand
CGGAGCAGGCCCCGGACCGTGAGCATGATGCGCTCCGCTCCCTTGTCGTCCCCGGGCATCATGATGGCGATCACGTGGCCGCCGTGGACGAGGACATCGTACTCATCCGATTTCGCGTGCTCCGCATCCGAGGGGATGGCATCCGCGACGCCGAGGCGGGTCGCAAGCTCATCGTTCAGGCGGCGGACTTCCTTCTCCCGCATGCGGGCGCGGTGACGAAGCCGGATCTTCGACATTGCGCCCGCAACGCCGGCACCGCTCATAGGTCTGCCGTGGCAGGTGCGGCGGGTGCGCATCGGGCCTGCGGGAAGCCACGCGGCGCGGCGCGGGGGAACCGGCACGCTCGGGCGATCGCGGATCAGGGAAGGAATGGATGGGCCCGCGCGGGATCACATGGCTCCGGGAGGGGACCGGCGCCCGTGGAGAGGGAAACGCTGAAGCCGGGGGCTTCACCCAGGTGGTGCGTCGGACCGCGCGGGACGGCACGGATGTGCGACAACCTGGTGCTCCGGCAAGGGCTGGCGGCTATACGCGTCTTTCGTGAATCCTGCTAACGTGCGACACGCACATGGTGCCGCGACGGGTGAGATATGGGGACATGGGCTCCCGCTGTGCCGGATAGCGGGCCGACGCACCGGCCCGCGCGATGCGGCAGGGCCTCCATCACGCCATCATCGGGATCGCGACGACGCGGGCCTCACCGAGCGCCTTCTCGATCATGGCCTCGATGTCGACTTTCTCCTCTTCCGCAAGCACCTCGGCGAGACTCGCCTGGGTGGACGGATGATCCGGCCCGAGGACGTCGCATACCTCCGGTCCCACGGACACGTCGAACGTGTCGATGGCGTGGGCCACGTCCACGATGTTCACCTTGTCGTAGCCGAGGAGCGGGCGGAGGGTGGGCACGGCGGAAGCCGCGTCGATGGCCACGAGGTTCGCGAGGGTCTGGCTCGACACCTGCCCCAGGTTCTCGCCGGACGCGATGAACGGGATGCCGCGTTCCTTTGCGACGCGGGATGCGAGGCGCATCATGAACCGCTTCGAGAGCACGAAGTACAGCCGATGGGCGCACTCCTTCGCAAGGCGCCCGAACGGGTCGCCCGCAGGGATCACCATGAGGGAGGGGATCCCGAGGCGCGCGCACGCCGCGACCGACTTCTCCTCCGGGCCGTTGTCGGTGAACGGCTCGATGGAGAAGTGGATGGCCTCCACCTCGACCCCCTGCTCCTGGAGGAGGTGGGCCGCAACGGGGGAATCGATTCCGCCGGAAACGAGGAGGAGGGCGCGGGAAGCCATGGGCGTCAACGACGCGGCATTGCGGGGGCTTCGTTTAAGGCCTTGTGGGGGCAGGCGTGGCGGCAGCCATCAGGCAGGGGGTGTTGGAGCACTCGCGGGGATGGCCGTGGCGGGTCAACGCTTCCGTTCCCACGCCGCCGCGGCCGGCCCCCGCCGCGGTCGGGGGCAGGTGGCCGCTCCCGCCGTGCCCGCTGGCGGGTGGCCGCCCCCGCCGCGCTCGGGGGTAGGTGGCCGCCCCCGCCTCCTTCCGGGATCTGCCGGACGCGCATCGCGAACCCGAACCGTCGGCGACGCCCGGTCGCGGCCTCCGACGATTCATCGCCCCTGTCGAAACGCTCTTATTCGCATGCCCGACATGAACGGGTGGGGCGCTGGTCATGGTCGAGACATGCATCGAATGCGGGGAGCGCGCGGTCGTGTTCGTGATCGCGAACAAGTGGCGCTGCAAGAAGTGCGGGAAGTACTTCGAGTGGACGGAGCTGAAAGGTTCGCGGCAGACGTGACGGACGCCGCTCCGGATGGTGCCGCCGCGACCGGCGCGATGCCGGATCCCGGGGCCGTCCAAGGATACCCGCGTGTCCGAACGCCTCGCCGCGGCCTGCGGGCGCACCTCGCGCGTCGAGGAGACATCCTCTTGTGCGACGACGGTCTTGGCCGGGCCGTGACCGGGAACGGGGATAGGGCGGCGCACACGGCGACGGATGCGGGACACGGCGAACCGGAAGGCGATGCGCCGGCAGCAGCATCCCGTGCGGAATCCGCGCCCGACGGCGTCAACCTCCGCATCGTGGACGCCCTTGCGAAACCCTTCCGCAAGATCCGCGACTACTGCCGCGTGGAAGTCGAAGGACTTGAGAACATCCCGGCCGGGAAGTGCATCATCGCGGCGAACCACACGGGATGGCTCGGCCTCGACAACGCGAACCTCGTGACAACGATCTACGACAAGCTCGGCCGATTCCCGCGGACCGCGGTCCACCCCTCGTTCTTCCGGTCCGGCGGCGTCGTCCGCGAAGCGTCGGAAGGCCTCGGCTTCTTCGAGGTGAGCGTCACCCGCAGCACCCAGCTTCTGGACGAAGGCAACATCCTCATGTTCTTCCCGGAGGCGGAGGACGGGAACTTCAAACCCATCTGGGAATTCTATCGGCTCCAGCCCTTCAAACCCGGAGCCGCCCGCGTCGCCCTCGCCACCGGCGCCCCCATCGTCCCCGTCGCCATCATCGGTGGCGAAGAGGCGAATCCGAGTCTCGCCCGCCTCGATTCCCTGAAGCGGAAGTTCGGGGTCGCGCTTCCCGTGCCCCTCAACGTCCTTCCCTTCCCCGTGAAGTGGCGCATCAGCTTCCTGCCGCCGATCGATGCCGAGGCGATCCTCGCGCAAGGCATGGATTCCGTGGAACTCGATGCTGCCGAGCGCATCACCCGCGAACTCCAGGACCGCATCCAGGTGGAACTGAAGCGCCAGCTCGAAGTCCGCGGGAACCCGTTCTGGTGACGGGGCGGAGGCGGGTTCGGCCTGGGGTCCCGCCGTGGACGGCCAGCCGCCGGGGGCGCGCGCGCCACTATCGCATCACGGCGGTCGAGGGAATGCACGAAGCGGTCTGCCGCCGCCGCTTCGCTTTGGTCGCACGTCTGCCCCTTGGCGGCTGCGCAGCGAGGGCGGGGGCAACGGCCCCTCGCCCGCCGGCGCGACCCTCCGGCCGGAGCGGGCTTGGCCGCAGGCGGGCCGCGCCCGCCAAGGCGCGGACGCGCTGTGCGCGTCCAGAGCCCGCCGAAGCCGGGCCCCAAGTCGCGTCGCCGGATCATTCCCACGCTTTCTTGGCGAGCGCGGCAACCTCTTTCGGGTCCACGATCCCGGTCTCCGTGATGACGCCCGTCACCAGTTCGGCGGGCGTGACATCGAAGACGGGGTTGAACACCGTGACTTCAACAGGGATGGAATCCGTGACGACCTCCTCCGGTTCCCGTTCCTCGATGGGGACGTCGCGGCCGGTGGGCACATCCCGCGCCACCTTGTACGTCTCCGCGCACACGTAGAGGGGGATGCCGAGGTCCTTGCACATGAGGGCGAGGGCGCTCGTTCCGATCTTGTTCACGACGTCGCCGTTGGCAGCAATGGTGTCGCATCCGATGATGACGGCGTCCACGCCTTTCCGGAGGACCGTGTACGCGGCCGCGTCCACCACGAACACCGTGTCCACGCCCGCTTCCACGAGCTGCTTGACGGTGATGTAGCCTTGGCGCCACGGGCGCGTCTCGTCCGCGAACACGCGGAACGACCGGCCCGCCTGTTTCGCGGAGCGGAACACGCTGAGCGCGGCCTGGGAATTGCAATGGGTGTAGAAGGTGCCGTTCGCGGCGATGAGGTCCGCGCCGTGGCGGCCGATGGCATCCACGGCTGCAAGGGATCGGGTCTCGAACTCGGCGGCGGCATCGTGGAGGGTGCGTCGTTTCGCATCCGCATCACCTGCCGCTTCGACGCGGCGCATCACGAACTCGACCGCGTTCCGCAGGGACACGGCGCTCGGGCGGGTCCGGATGAGGGTGTCCGCGGCCGCCTGCGCAGCGGTGGCGAACGTTGCATCGGGTCCCCGGAACGATTCCTCCCAGACGACGAGGCCCCGGACGGCATGGCGGGAGATCTTGCCTGCGCCGCGCACACGCATGGTCCGGATGTCGTCGGCGATCGAGTCGAGGGTGGGTGCGGGGCGGTCCGCGGGTTCGTCCGGCATGGCGGACCCCCTTGCGATGGCCATGCTTATATCCATTCTTCCTTCGGGTGTGCCTCGTGATCCCGGCGGCTTTAAGCCGGCAGTCCCACTTGGGCCCGCGGTCACCATGCTTGAAGGCAAGGTCCTCCGACTCGGGGACGACGTGAACACGGACGTCATCATTCCCGCCCGCTACATGCAGAACTACGACGCCCTCGGCGCCCACGTGTTCGCCGGGGAAGGCGAGGATGTGGCGAAGCGCGCCAACGAGAGCATGTTCGTGGTCGGCGGGAAGAACTTCGGGTGCGGGTCCAGCCGCGAGCAGGCGGTCATGGCCATCCAGCAGGCGGGGATCCGGTGCGTCATCGCGCCCACCTTCGCCCGCATCTTCTACCGGAATGCGGTCAATCTCGCGCTCCCCCTTCTCGAAGCGGACGTGGACGCGGGGGATGGTGCGACCCTCCGCGTGGACCTGTCCTCGGGGCGCATCGTGGACGTGGCGACCGGCCGCGAATGGCAGGCGAAGCCTCCGGCCCCCGAAGTCCAGGCGATCCTGGATGACGGCGGCCTCATCGCCCACACGAAGAAGCGCTTCTCCGCGGGGGAATGACATGACCCATGCGGTTGCCGTCCTTCCGGGGGATGGCGTGGGTCCGGAAGTCACGGCCGAAGCGGTGCGCGTCCTCGAAGCGGTCGGCGCCGGCATCGAACTTCTGGCTCCGGAACCGATCGGCATGTCCGCGAAACAGCAGGTCGGGGAGTACCTTCCGCAGGCCACGTTGGATGCCGTGGATGCCGCGGACGCCGTCCTCTTCGGCGCCATCACGAGTCCCCTCGCGTCCGAGGACCCGTCGTACAAGAGTGTCATCCTCGCCCTCCGGAGCCACCTCGACGCCTACGCAAACGTCCGGCCCGCGCGGGATTTCGGCCAACCGTGTCTCGTGCCCGGCGTGGACCTCGTCATCGTCCGGGAGAACACGGAAGGCATGTACAACTGCCCCGAGGAGATCGATGCGGAAGGGGTCACAACGCTGCGTCGCGTCAGCCGCCGCGGATGCGACCGCATCACCCGCTACGCGTTGGACTACGCGGCCACGCGGAATCGCGCCAAGGTCACCCTCGCCCACAAGGCGAATGTGCTCCGGGCGAGTGATGGGCTTCTCCGCGAGGTGTTCCGGGCGAACGCTGCGGCCCATGGGTCCGGCATCGTCACCGACGAAGGCCTCGTGGACGCGGTCGCCATGCAGATCGTCACGAACCCGGCCCGGTTCGACGTCATCGTGACGTTGAACCTGTACGGCGACATCCTGAGCGACGTGGCGGCAGGCGTCGCGGGCGGACTCGGATTCGCGCCAAGCGGCAGCATCGGGGACGCCGGCGCCATCTTCGAGCCTGTCCACGGGAGTGCGCCCGACATTGCCGGCAAGGGCATCGCGAATCCGTGCGGGGCCATCCTGAGCGCGGCCATGCTCCTCGACCATCTCGGATTCCCGGCTCACGGGGCTCGCGTCGAGAACGCCGTCCGCGCGGCACTCGGCCAAGGGGCGACGCGGGATGCAGGCGGCACCCTGTCGACCCGCGGATTCGGGGAACTCGTCGTGAAGAATCTCGCGTGAGACGCAGGAAAAATAAGGGCGGCAGGGCGCGTCCCCGCCGCAGTGATCAGTGATCGAACGAACCGGCGCGGGCGCGTGCGCCCCGCCGCGGCCGTTCACGCCTCGATTCCGGGTTCCGGGGTCGTATGGGTGCCCATGAGGGTCTTGTTGACCTCGTTCCACCCGGGGCCCGAATAGTAGTGGACCTTGCGTCCTTCCCGGACCTTCTTGACGAGGTTCGCTCCCTCGAGCTTCCCCATGTGCCATGAGGTGAGGCTCGGCTGGATGCCGAACGCTTCGCACACCTCCTTCTGGATGCAGCCGGGGTGCTCGGCGACGTACTGGGCGATGCCGCGCGTCGTGTCGTTCCGGAGGACGCCGTACGCTTCCTTCTGGGCCGGCGCGATTCCTGCGGAGAGGTAGAAGCGCTTGTACCGGCCGGACCGCTTGCTCACGATGAGCCGCGCGTTCTCCATCATGCGCAGGTGGTGGACGGCCGTCCCCCATCCGATCTCGGTGCGCGTGGAGATCTCGTGCGCGTGGATGCCGGGGTTCGTCTGGATGAGGCCGTAGATGTTTTCGCGCGTCCCGTGCTCGAGCATGTTGTTCTTCTCGATGCGCGTGTACATGGGGGCGAGGAGTCCCGCAAGGGCGAACTTCAACCGCGGCCAATAGTACAGGATGGCGGCCGCAAGGGCCGTGAGTCCGACTCCGCCGGCAACGCCAGCGGCGACACCGGGCGTGTCGGTGGGTTGGTCCTCGGTGAGGGCGAACGGGGGGTTGACGACGGTGACGCGGAGGCTCATGCGGGCGGGGCCGGAGTCGCCGACACGCGCGAGGGGTTCAAGGGTCAGCGGCCCCGGAACCGGCACATCGACACCGTTGAGGGTCTGGCCGCTGAATGTGCCGGCGGCGTTCCGCAGGAGCACACTGTCCGATGCCTTCACGGTCACCGCGTCAGCGCGGGCAACGACGGGGGCTGCAAGTGCCGCGTCGATGACGCCCTGGTCCACGTGGATGACGAGATATTGGAGTTCGCCTTCGGGGCGCGACGTGATCGGGTCCGTCCATCGCGTGTCCCGAAGCGAAAGGGAGCGGTCCAGGGCGCCATCCTTGCCGTCGCCGGCGAGTCGGACCGTGACATTGTACAGGTACATCTCGAAGATGCCGCTCCCGGCGAGGTTGGTCGTGGCGCTCCGGTAGTCGAAGCCGGCGGCGTCGCGGTCGGCGCTGTATCGGCTTGCGCCGTTGGAGTCGGCCGGCGCCTGCATCGATAGGGGCGTGAGGGCCAGGCCGAGGGTGCTCGCCGCGGTCTTCGAGGTCGTGGAAAGGGAGAAGTCGCCGCTGCCGCCCGTGCGGCTGATGGCGAGGCGCAGGCCGTCCGCGGCTTTCGTGAGGGTCAGGCTCGCGTTCGTGAGCTTGTACGTGGTCGCGCTCGTCTCGTACCGCGGGTCGGCGCAGATGCCGGGTGTCGTCGGGCAGACGACGGCCTCCCGGTACAGGGTTGCGGTGGCGCCCGTGGCGTTCACGATGAGGCGCGATTCTTCGGGGGCACGCGCGCCGCGCACCTGCAACATGCCGTCCTGGAACATGGCCCGGGCGGCGCCCGTGATGTCCACGGGCGAATCAACGGTGCCCTCGTACGAGGTTTCCGCCGCTGCCGTGGGGATGGTGCCCGAAAGAAGGGCGGTGATCATGATCCCGAGGAGGATCGGGGAGACCCGGCGCATGCCCCTGAAGTTTTTCAAGCGCCTTTTAATGTTTGTGTACGAGTCCTTGTAATGGTTCAATCCAATTGTTCAATAGTTCAATTCCCGGCGAGAATTCGTGATTCACGCATCAGATCCATGGGCATGCGGCATGTCATGCCCCTTATATACGGACCCATGGAATCATGGGTCGATGCTGACGGCGGATGACGTGTACCGGCGGGCGCGTTCGCGACGCGCCTCCGTGGCGGTCGTGGACGACGGCGCGGACCCGGCCGTCCGGGACGCGTGCGCGTTCGCCGAGCGAGACCTTCGGGTGAACGTGGTCCGCGTGGAAGGCGCGGCGCTTCCGGACGCGGCAAGGCGCGCGGGCGCCGGGGTGCGGCCCCCGCCGATCCCGGGCGTTGCTCCCCGATTCGTGGACGAGCAGGGCCGGTGGTTCGTGGACGCCGACCGCGCTGGCGACCTCGTATGGATCGGGCGCGCGTTCGCACGCGCAGGCGTGGACCCGGTCGCGCTCGCGGGGCCCGGGACGGATGCGTCCCCCCTTCGTGAGGCCGGTTTCGTCGTCCGGGACGCATTGTCCCGCGACGTCGTCCTCCGCGTGGGCCGGACCGATTCGGCCCGGGTCCTGGCGGGCGTTGAAGCCGTCGACGGTGAAGCCCCTCTTGTCCTCCTTGCGTCCGACGCCGCCGGGTGGGGCGACGCCATTGCCCTCGCGGCGGCTTTCGCGTAGGGCATCCTATTTGCCGGATCCCGGCCGTTTCCGGGAGCGTGCACGAATCCCACGGCGGGGAAGTGAAGGCCGTGGACATCCTCGCCGCGGCGCGTCGGATCACCGTACTGACCGGTGCCGGAATCTCCACTGCGAGCGGCATCCCGGATTTCCGTTCCCCGGGCGGCCTCTGGACGCGGTTCGACCCGTCCGAGTTCGCGTATGAGCGATTCCTTGCGGATCCCGCGCGTTTCTGGGACCTGCGCGCGCGCCTCATGAAGGAGATGGACCTCGCGTCCAAGGAACCGAATGCGGCCCACACCGCCCTTGTCGATCTGGCACGCGCGGGTCGCCTTCGCGGCCTCGTCACCCAGAACATCGATGGCCTGCACCAGCGGGCCGGCCTCGACGAGGCCGACATCGTCGAGATCCATGGATCCGCGCTCCGCGTCCGATGTATCGGTTGCGAGGCGTTCTTCCCGTTTACCGTCGCCGAGGAGAGCCTGCTCCGCGGCGTGATTCCGCCACCATGTCCCCGTTGTCCGGGGATCCTGAAGCCGGGGACCGTGCTCTTCGGGGAAACCCTGCCGGCTGATGCCCTGCGGCAGGCCTCGGCGTGGGCCCGATCCTGTGATGTGTTCCTCGTGGCCGGGTCGAGTCTCGAGGTCTGGCCCGCAGCCGGCCTTCCCCGGGTGGCGCAGGATCAGGGCGCATCCCTTGTCATCGTGAACGGGACGGGAACCGCCCATGACGATGACGCGGACGCCGTCGTCCGCGGCCGCCTCGAAGAGGTCCTGCCACGGCTGGTCGGCCGGGCGTTCGCGCCTGGTGCCTGAGCGGCCGGGCGAGCGGCTGATCCGGGGATCCTGTTACGGACGCGGCCGCAGGTACGCGCGGCCCGCATCCTGGTCACGCAGGGCGGCCCGCGTGTCGATGACTGCATCGACAAGCCGGTCAACGCGTTCGCCACATTTCCCGTCAAGCGCAGCCCGGAGGAGCCCCGGCGTCACGTCAAGTCCCCGGTCGAGCACATGGTGGCCGTGGTCGCGCAGCCGATGTGCGGCGAGTTCCCGCGCCCCGGCGAAGTCCGCATCGGCCCGTCCCACGAGGGCAAGACCCGTGACACATCCCGTACGCCGGGTGGGTGGGGGAATCCAATGGGTCGATGCCCGGGTCGACAAGGCGAGGATCATCGCGTCCGCCGGTGGCGCGCGGCTTCCCGGTGCCGCGTGGCTGTGGTCGCCGTGCCGGTGCTGCCCGTACCGCAGGCTGTGGGCAACCACGCGCGCGGCGTCGATGCCGATGCCGATGTGATGGACGCGCATGACGGGTCTCCGGCGCCTCCGGGGGTCTCTACCTTGTCGCCGACCGGTCGATGGGGGCCCGCCTGCACGGTCCCGCGCATGGGGAGGGCGTAGGGGTCGGCGGTACGTCGGGGCACCCCGCCCGGATGCCTTTCCCTCGCTGAGGGACACACCTGTGAGGCCTGTGTGGTCGCCCGCGGCGATACCTTAATCCCCGGCCGTCCCCCTCAGCGGCGCGGGGACAGGATTCGAGATGTCGGACACTCCCGGACACGGCGACGAGGACATCCTCGTCCACAACTACAATCGCGAAGCGAATCTCTCCCGGACCATGCCGGACAAGGTCATCTTCTGGGACGAAACCCTTCGCGACGGCGAGCAGACGCCCGGCGTCTACTACACCATTGACGAGAAGGTCCGCCTGGCGAAGATGCTGGACGGGATCGGTGTCGACATCATGAACTGCGGCATCCCCGCCATCAGCGAAGGGGAAGTCCAGGCGATCAAGGCCATCGTCCGTGAAGGCATGTCCCACGCGAGCGTCCTCGGTGCCTGCCGCACGGTCCGGAGCGACATCGACGCGTGCATCAAGGCGGACGTGGACGAGATCAGCCCCTTCATCGCCATCTCCGATGTCCACCTCAAGTACAAGCTCCGCAAGACCCGCGAGGAAGCCATCGCCATGGCCGTGGACTCGGTCGAGTACGGCAAGGCGCACGGCTTCAAGGTCACCATCGTCACCGAGGACACGGTGCGCGCCGACCTTGACGTGGTCCAGGAATTGTACAACCGGTGCATCGATGCCGGAGCCGATCGCGCCCTCTTCTGCGACACCGTCGGCGTCATGACGCCCGCGGCCACGCGCTGGTGGTTCGCCGAGATCAAGCGCCGCGTGAACAACAAGGCGGAGTTCGGCTTCCACAACCACAACGACTACGGCCTCGGCACCGCGAACGCCCTCGCCGCCATCGAGGAAGGAATCCCCGTCATCAACTGCACCATCAACGGCATCGGGGAACGCGCCGGCAACGTCGCCTTCGAAGAGGTCGTCATGGCCCTTGAGGACCTGTACGGCGTCAAGACGAACATCAAGCTGGACAGGCTCATGGCCCTTTCCGGCGCCGTCGAGGAAGCCACCGGCATCCCGAGTGGCATGATGAAGCCCGTCGTCGGCTACAACGCGTTCACCCACGAATCCGGCATCCACACGGACGGCGTCATCAAGAAGGCCGCCACGTACGAACCCATCCAGGCCGAAACCCTCGGGCGCCCGCGCCGCTTCGTCTTCGGCAAGCACACCGGGACCACCGCCGTCGCCGAACGCCTCGGCCGCGCGGAGATCGACGTCCCGAAGGAGATGCTCCTTGAGATCGCGAATCGCATCAAGGTGTACACGGAAGCGAAGGGCAAGGACGAGTTCAAGGCCTTCGTGGAATCCTACCGGGCGTGGGATCGGCGCCACAAGGGCGTGGACCAGGCGACGTTCTGGAAGATCGTGGAGGAGGTCACGGGACGTTCCCCGCCCCAGGCGGCCCTCGACGGCGAGACGGACCGGTACTGAAGCGGGGCGGAACGGGCGTCTCGATCGGTGGCCGTTGTCGGGCCCCACGATGGCCGCTCGCGTCCATGCGGCGGACGACTCCCGCCCGCTCGCCGCCGGAGGCCCGCCTGTCCGCCGCGCAACGCGGGCCGGCCCGCCCGCGACACCCGCCCCACGACGACGGACGACGCCTGTCAGTCTGAGCCCGCTTTGTCTCCGCGCCCTCCGTGTTGATGGACTGTCCGACGCTGACAAACGGGGACCGGTCGCCCACCCGCCCGACGCGGCGACGACGGACGACGCTTGTCAGTCTGAGCCCGCTTTGTCTCCGCGCCCTCCGCG
>JBFILE010000099.1:0-11229 GCA_041599855.1 Thermoplasmatota archaeon | reverse complement strand
TGGCATGGCGGAGGTGGCATGGCGGAGGTGGCATGGCGGAGGTGGCATGGGGGAGGTGGCATGGGGGAGGTGGCATGGGGGAGGTGGCATGGGGGAGGTGGCATGCTTCGGGGGTTGCCGGTTGGAATGGCGGGCGCGTGCATGACGGATTCTTGAAGGGGTGGGGAGCGAAGAACCGCATGGGGCGGTGGGGATAGGCAAAGCCAAGTAATCGCTTGGTTTTTCGCGGCCCTCGTGAGTGCATGGTTGACATCGAGATCATCCCCGTAGGCGGATACTCCGACTTCGGGCGCAACATGACGTGCGTTCGTGTCGGTCGGGAAGCGGTCATCTTCGACATGGGGATCAAGCTCGACCGGATCCTCCTCCACGAGGATGCCGTGATGGACGAGATGCACCCCCTGGAACTGCAGGAACTGGGTGCGATCCCGGATGACCGGGTCCTCGACAACCTGAACGCGAAGGTCGTCGCCATCGTCATCGGCCACGCCCACCTCGATCACGTGGGCGCCGTCGGGAAGCTTGCTGCCAAGTACAAGTGCCCCATCTACGCGACCCCGTACACCATCAAGTTCATCGAGGACATGGTGCGGGTGCGCGGGAAACAGGCACGCGGCCAGGCTCCCCGGTACACGATTCCAAACAAGCTGGTCGCGCTGAACGCGGGCGAGCACCTCGACCTCACTCGGGAACTGCGCCTGGAATTCATCCACACGACCCACTCCATCGTGCAGACCGTGTTCCCCGTGCTGCACACGCGCCACGGCGCCATCGTGTACTCCAACGATTTCAAGTTCGACAACACGCCGGTGCTCGGGCCCAAGCCCGACTACGACCGGATGAAGAGCCTCGCTGCCGAAGGCGTCCTCGCCCTCATCACCGAGAGCACGAACGCCGGGAAGGAGACGAAGACCCCAAGCGAGATGATCGCCCGCGACATGCTCCGCGACTACCTCTTCGGCATCGAGAACGACCGCGTCGGCATCACCGTCAGCACCTTCAGTTCCCACAACGCCCGCATCAAGTCGATCTGCGAATTCGGTGCGGAACTCGGGCGCGAAGTCATCCTCCTTGGCCGGTCCATGGACAAGTACGCGAGCATCGCGAACGATGTCGGGGTCCTGAAGCTGCCCGAATCGACGACGATCATGGGGTACGGCCGCGCCGTCCAAGGCGCGCTCCGGAAGGTCACGAAGGACAAGAGCCGGTACCTCCTTGTTGCGACCGGTCACCAGGGGGAGCCCGGCGCCCTCCTCACACGCCTTGCGAACAAGGACCTCCCATACACCATCGATGCGGACGACCAGTTCATCTTCTCCGCGGACGTGATCCCGCATCCCGTGAACCGCGCGAACCGCCACACGCTGGAAACGAAGCTCACCATGCAGGGCGCCCGCATCATCAAGGGTGCCCACGTGAGCGGCCACGCATCCCGCGAGGACCACCGCGAGCTCCTCACGTACCTTGAACCGCAGCATGTGTTCCCGGCCCACGGCGGCATCGACCTCCAGGCCCAGTACGTCGAACTCGCGGAACGTCAGGGGTATCGGCTGAACGAGACGGTTCATCTCATGCGGAACGGCCAGCGGTTCGTGATTCCGAGGGGCAAATGATCGGAGGGACCCGCCTTGATCATCGATGATCTCGCCACCTACCGACATGCCGTGCAGGCTGCCCTCGTTGCTTCCTTCGGCGATGTCGCACCCGACACCTTGCGCCGCGCCGCCCTCCATTATCCGGAGGCGGGCGGGAAACGCCTGCGCCCCGTGATCACCCTCCTTGCCGCTGACGCGTGCGCGCCGGACGCCGGCACGCAAGGATGGGAACGGGCGATGCCCGCCGCCCTCGCGGTCGAACTCGTCCACACCTTCAGCCTCGTCCACGATGACATCATGGACGAGGACGACATCCGCCGCGGCCAACCCACGGTCCACGCGGAATTCGGCACGCCCCTTGGCATCCTCGCCGGGGATGTCCAGTTCGCGAAGGCATTCGAACTCCTTGCCGTCGGCATCGACGCCGACCGTCTTGCGCCCGTCATGGAGGACGTGGCCCGCACCGTGCGGGTCCTCTGCGAAGGCCAGGCCCTCGACATGGCATTCGAGGCCCGGGAGGAGCCACCCTCCGTCGAGGAGTACCTCCACATGATCGGCGCCAAGACCGGTTCCCTGTTCGCAACGGCTGCACGCACGGGCGCCCTCGCCGTCGGCGCACCCCGCAAGGCCGCCGATGCCCTCGGCGCCTACGGCATGGCCCTCGGCCTCGCATTCCAGGTGCGGGACGATGTCATCGACGTGACCCAGGACACCCTCGCCCGTGGCAAGGAACGGTATGCGGACATCAAGCGCGGGAAGCAGACGTACCTCGTCCTCCACGCCCTTGCCGAAGCAACACCGGAGGAACAGGGGATGCTGCTCAAGGCCCTCGGGAACGAAGCGGCCACCCAGGACGACCTCGCCCGTGCCGCGGCAGCCCTCGCGACCAGTGGCGCATTCGATGCGGCGCGGACGTATGTGGAGGCGCGCACGGCCGACGCCCTCGACGCACTCGCGGACCTCCCGGAATCCGATGCCCGGGCCCGGCTCACACGCCTTGCGGAGTGGGCGGCTGGACGGGAAAAATAGGGATCGGTCGTCGGGCGCGGCTGGATTCCGGGGGCCGTTCAGCGGCGGGAACCGGACCTGCACCCTTTTATGGCTCCCCGGCGGTACGCGATGCGTGCAGGCTGTAGTACTAGTTGACGCGGCCCCCGGCTTCGAGGATGCCGTGGAGAGTACCCTCAAGGGCATCGCCGGTGTCAAGCGGGCGACCCGACACAAGGATCGCAACTACGACATGGCGATTCTCGTGGAGTTCAATGACCCCGCCGACATTCAGCGGCTCATCACCCAGGTCATCCCCATGGTGGCGGGTGTGAAGGGCGTGGAACGCATGGAAACCCCGGCGCCCACCCTCCTCAAGCAACTGGCGGGATGATCGACCGGAGGGCGGCGGTTCCCGTGAATCCGTTGCTCAACCGTTCCCGGGGTCCCCCGTCCGCCGCGGGCACCTTGTCCATGTGCCGCGTCCGTCGCCACATCGCGGCCTACCGACGACGCGCCCAAGGGCTGGCCATCCTCATTCTCCTCATCCTCATCATTCCCGTTCCCGCCACGGCAGCCTGGACCCAGAACGGCCACGACGCTGCCCGCACCGGTTTCGAGGAATCCGGCCCCGTCTTCGACGATGTCGCCTTCCGCATCACGCTGCCCGGATCACGGGCCGCCATCGCGCAACCCCTCATCGCGAACGGGTCCGCCTACGTCCTCACCGAGCCCATGGGGATCGACGGCCTCGATGCCCGTGCCTTGTACCGGATCGACCTTGCGACGGGCCGCACGGAAACCGTGCTGACCTTCGACGAGGTCGTCCATTCCATGGCCCTGTCCGGCGGCCACGTCGTCATCGCCCACGATGGCGCGCTTGCCATGTACCGCCTTGACGACGGCGTCCGCGTGTGGCGGTGGTCCGCGCCGGAGGAAGCGACCGCGGACTCGTACACCTGCCGCGAGCCGGCCATCCGCGATGGCCTCGTGGTCACGGCATGCCTCGCATTCCGGTCCGATCCGGGTGCCACCGCAAGATCCCGGTCGTACGTCGCCGTCCTCGACCTGGCCACGGGACGCGCCCGCTGGGTCACGGAAGTCGCGCCCGCCTATGTGGAAGGGGACGAATCCCCGGGTGGGCTGGACACGAGCCTCGCGGACGATGCGTACGACACGGTGGTGTATGGCCAAGCCATGATCGGAAGCCGCGTGTTCGTCACCCTGCATTCCATCCGCAACACCTACACCTCATCCAATCCCGGGGCCATCGACATGCGGTTCCGCTCCGGCATCATCGCCTACGACCGGGACACGGGGCAGGTCGCATGGGAACGCCACGGCGCCTCTGCATCCGTCACCCGCGTGTTCACCGGCGTCACAGGGGAACAATGGGTGAACGAGGACACGGTGCGCACGCCGAGTGCCATGCCCACCGGGACGGCCGGTGTCGTGTTCGTGAAGCTCGACCGGGAACTCCTCGCGCTGAATCCCGAGCAGGGCGGGATCGTGCTCTGGCAGGAAGCATTGGGCCGCGAGGACGCAACAGCCGCCGACTCCGGAAGCGGCTTTGCGCACGACGGGTCCACCCTCCACGCCGCAAGCGCCCAAACCATCTATTCCTTCCTCATCGATTCACCCGGCGCACTCCGGCGGTTCACCCTTGCCCCCACCCAGAGTGAACGGTTCGGGACGTCCGGTCTCGCCCTTGCAAGCGGCATCATCTACGCACGATCATTCGGCACGGACGACAAGGGCGCGTTCAATGCTGTCCATGCGCTGGATGCGGAAACGGCGGAGCTGCGATGGCGCCGCGAGTTCCGGCACCCGGGTGACCCGATCGACGGCCGACTGTTCGAGTTCTCCGTGGCAGACGGCGTCCTCGTCGTGGCTGGCATGGACGGCAGCGTCACCGTCCTCGGCCAGACCGCCGCGTCCCCCACCCCCCGGATGACGGCAGACACCCGGTATCCACGTCCCGGCGAGGCCATCACCGTGGATCTCGGCGGGTCCGGCCCCGGCGCCTTCGGTCCGGTCACCACGTTCCGCGCGGACTGGGGCGACGGCGCCGTCACCGGATGGCAATCGGATCCGGTCCTCACCCACACCTACACGGACGACGGGCCCCGCATCGCCCGCTTCATCGTGGGGAACGACGCCGGACAGACGGCAAGCACCCTCGTTGTCTTCCGGGTGGGCGTGCCGGAGCCGAATTTCATTTCAACAGCATTCTCCCCCGAGAACCAGGAGCAGACGTTCTTCATCCTCGGTCTCGCCATCACGATTGCGGGTGCGGCCTTCGGGTATGTGCGCCTGCGGAACCGGCGGCGACTCCTTGAACGGGAACTGCGCGCCATCGATGAGAGCTACGCGCGAAGCCGCGAACATCCCCGCGAATGCGAGGCATCCCTCCGGGACCGCAAGGCCCGCGCGACGGCCCTGCTCCTCGGCGGCCGCATCGACGAAGGCCAGTTCGCCCTCCTGGAGAAGCGCATCGATGCGCACATGGCGAGTGCCCGGCTCAGTGCCCTTGACGAGCGGTTCCATTTCCTGCCGTACGGCATGGTGCTCGCCCTCCAGGACATGCTTCGGGACGGGCGCATCAACGCATGGGAGCGCCGGCACATCCTCGCCGCAATCGACCAGGAGCCCACCATCACCCACCTCCAGAAGGCCACCCTCGTGGGCCTCGTGAACAAGTGGTTCGCCGAGGACAACCGCGGCCCGGCCCGCGGCGGGGGCGATGGCGACGCCGCACGCGACGCGGGGAACGGGCCCGTGGACGTCCACATCACGAAGCGCCCGGAATAGGGCGGCATTTCCGCCGATGCGCGGCGTTCGCAGGCGGCATCGCATGCAACCCGCCACGCCGGCGCCGCCTGCCGGGGCGCGGCCCACGCGCCGA
The DNA here is from genome assembly GCA_041599855.1 of Thermoplasmatota archaeon. Classification (GTDB taxonomy): domain Archaea; phylum Thermoplasmatota; class SW-10-69-26; order JACQPN01; family JAJPHT01; genus JBFILE01. The sequence goes on along the minus strand of JBFILE010000099.1, from coordinate 5,742 downwards.
GGCCTTCGAGAACCGTGGACGCGGTCGGACGCCCCACCGCGGATGCCATCCGGGCCGGAATCCCCGGTCGCCGGACGCGCGGATCACCCGCCTCCGGTGGCAAGGCATTAAGCCCCGGCGTCGGATGCCGCGCATCATGCCAGGGGATGAGACAGGGGACGCGTCCGCGTCCACCCCGGACGAGTTCGCGTCCGCCGTTGCCGCCGTCGCCCGCAAGTTCGCCCTCCAGAACGCCGTCCTCCAGGGCCGCCCCGCGATCCCGGGCGCTGTCACCGGGAAGATCATGGGCGAATTCGCCGACTGGCGCGCCCGCGCCAAGGAAGTGGGGCCCATCGTCGCCCGCGTCGTGGCCGAAGTCAACGCCATGCCCGAGGACGCGCGCCGCACCGCCCTTGAGGAGGCGGCACCGGAACTCCTCGAGAAAAAACAGACGGAGGCCAAGACGCACCGTCTCCCGGACCTGCCGAATGCCGGGAAGGGCAGCGTCATCATGCGCTTCGCGCCCAACCCGAGCGGGCCCGCCACCTTCGGGCACGCCCGCGGCATGACGATCCACTGGCAGTACAAGGAGCGGTACGATGCGAAACTCATCCTCCGCTTCGACGATACCGACCCCACGGTCAAGCGCCCCATGATGGAAGCGTATGACTGGATCCCGGAGGACTTCGAATGGCTCGCCGGGAAACCGGACGAGGTCATCTTCGCAAGCGACCGCATGACCCTCTACTACGAGCATGCGCGCGAACTCCTGTCCCTCGGCGGCGGCTACGTGTGCCAGTGCACGGCCGAGGATTTCCGCAACCTGAAGAACGCGGGGGAACCGTGCCCGTGCCGACCCCTCTCCACCGAGGAGAATCTCGCGTTGTTCACCCGCATGGTGGACGGCGAGTTTGCTGCCGGAACAGCGGTCGTGCGCATCAAGACGGACATCACCCACAAGGACCCCGCCCTCCGCGACTGGGTGGGCCTCCGCATCGTCCGGGACGCGCACCCGCGTGTGGGTGACGTGTACAAGGTGTGGCCGCTCCTCGACTTCCAGAGTGCCATCGACGACCACCTCACGGGCGTCACCCACATCATCCGCGGGAAGGACCTCAGGGACTCCACCATGAAGCAGCGGTTCCTGTACGAGCACTTCGGATGGGCGTACCCGGAAGCGCTGTACTGGGGCCGCGTCAGCGTCCACGAGTTCGGCAAGTTCTCGAAGAGCATCCTCATCGAAGCCATTGCCCGGGGCGAGTTCGAAGGGTGGGACGACCCGCGACTCCCCACCCTGCGCGCCCTCCGCCGCCGCGGATTCCAGCCGGACGCGATCCAGAACTTCTGGGTCGCCTTCGGCCTCAGCGAGAAGGACATCGCGGCCAGCATCAAGACCCTCGAAGCCGAGAACCGGAAGGTCGTGGAACCCAAGGCGAACCGGTACTTCTTCGTCGAGGACCCGGTGCCCATGCGCGTCACCGGTGTGGACAAGCTCCACGGCGAGGCCCCGCTCCATCCCGACCATGTGGAGTCGCGCGGGGCGCGCGTCTTCGACCTTGCGCAGGTACCCGGCGCGGACGGCGTGGACGTGCTCGTCCCCCGCGCCGATCAGGCCGCCATGGAACCGGGTGCACGCGTCCGCCTCAAGGACCTTGCGAACCTCGTCCTCGAAGGCCCGGACCGCGGCACCTTCGCCGGCAATGACCTCGACTTCCTGAAGCGGGAAGGCGGGGCCCGCATCATCCACTGGGCTCCCACCGACGGCACGAAGGCGCGCCTCCGCCTCGCGGACGGCAGCTACGTCGCCGGAATCGCCGAACCGGCCCTCGCCGATGCGAAGGTCGGGGACGTGGTCCAGTTGGAGCGCGTGGGTTTCGCCCGGGTGGATGCGCGGGACGACGCCCACGGGACGACGCTGTACTTCACGCACAAGTGAGGGTCGCGGGATCGTGGGCTGAGGACGGCTGCTGCGTCATCGTGCCGCCGCCCCCGAGGGGGGCATCCGGCACCCGGTCAGGCGGCCCGCCGACGTGGCAGACGGGGACTCCCGGCATGCCCCACCCGGACGGGCCCTGCGGCACGGAAGGCTCCGCCGCATGTCCCTTCCCCTGGCCGACCGTGGGATTCCCTCGCTTCGACCCGTGCTCGATAACCGGTTTCCCTCGCGACCGCGCAAGTCCGGCCCATGGTGGTCACACGCGCGCTTGCGATGTCGGTTCTCGTGGTCGCCGCATCGGTTCTGGCCGGCTGCGCCTCGAACGGGCCTTCCGGTGACGCGCGCGTTGAACCGAATGCCGAATGGGCCACGTTCGAAGGCGAGAAGGTTCTCCGCGTCCGGTTCGACAACGTGGGCGACGGTACCGCGGGCCTGGGGCCCGTCGGGACGCCCATGACCGTCGCCGACGGCAACGGCAAGGACATCCCCGTCTTCTGGGGCATCACCCCCGAGGAGCAGCTTCTGAAGGCCGGCGCGTCCGAAACGATGACCTGGTACGCACGCGGTGTCGGGAACGCGAGCGTCGGGGATGCGGACGCGTGGACGTTCACGTTGGATCCCTCGTTCGGCGAGCCGCGGATGCCGACGCCGGGGACATACCGGGTGTGCATCAAGGACCGGTGTTCGGACGCAGTGTTGGGGTGAAGGTGACGGAGGGGGATGTCGGCGGCAGCCGCGCCCCCTGAGGGAACCCCCTTGCCCACATGACTCCGGATCGTCGGCGCCGGAGATCCGCCGGATGCCAGTGGCCTTGATCCGCCGACTACCGTCCTGCGGCGAGGGCTCGCGTCCGGCGGACCGGCGCGCGGTTCGGGCGGGCGATCACGCGCCCCCTTCGAGCGCTTCCGGCGCCTCCCGCATCGCCGCGTCCATCACTTCTTCCGTCCCCTTCTGGCCGAACCACAACGTCCGCTGCGGGAAGGGGATCTCGATGTCGCGCTTCTCGAATTCCTCGACGATCATCTCGCGGAGCTCGCTCATGACCCGGAAGCGGATCTTCACATCGTCCACGGCGCACCGCAGGACGAAGTCGAGACTGGACGCGCCGAATCCCGTGAAAAGGACGATGGGCGCAAGGTCCGTCGCCTGGAGGACGTGGGGGTGGCGTGTGCCCGCCGCAAGGAGTGCGTCCTTCACGGTGGCAAGGGGGGTCCCGTACGCGACGCCGACCTCAACCATGATGCGGTACTGGACGTCAGGGCGCATGATGTTCGTGATCCGCGAGTCCGCGAGTTTCCGGTTCGGGATCACGAAGATCTCGTGGTTCCGGTAATGGTAGAAGCGGGTGGACCGCAGCCCAACCGAATCCACGCGTACGACTTCCCCGGATTCGAGGATGATGTCGTCGCCTTCCTGGAATGGGCGATCGACGAGGAGGAAGATCCCCGAGAAGAAATTCGAGATCGTGTCCTGCGCCGCGAAGGCGATGGCGATGCCCGCAATCCCGGCGCCCGCAACGAGGACCGTGATGTCGATCCCGACGAGTTCGAACGCCTGTGCAAAGCCCACCACGAAGAGGGCGATGGCGAAGAACTTGCGGAGGACCGGGACGAGGACGTCATCCACCTTGGTGGCGGTCCGCGGCGCAATCTGGTGACGGTAGTACAGGAGGGCCGCGTCGATGATGGTGAAGCCCACGTACAGGCCCGTGATGAGGACGGCGAAATCGAGGATGCGGTCCGTGAGATCGACGCCGGGCAATTCCTGGGGAAGAAGCGTCAATGACGAATCAAGGCCGAGGAGGACCACGAGCAGGAACAGGGGGCGCCGGTACTTGGCGACCATGAGGCGCGTGACATCATACCGCGCATGCCGCGTCAGGTACTTGACGGCCGTGTCACCGACGAAGATCGCAAGGAGGGCAACGAAGGCCCACGAAGTGACCTCGATCACGAACACCCCCACGCGCCCATCAAGGGGTTCCGGGAGCGGGTTCGGGAACACGTCGAACACGAGGGGACGCGGGAGGACGCGGACCAGGAACTCCTCGTTCATCTGCGTTCGGTTGCCGGTTCGCGAATCGATGATGGTCACGGTGTAGGAGATGACATCGGTGAACGCGGTGCGGCCGCCCGTCATGGGAACGACCGTGATGCTCTCCTCGCGGGACCCCCGTGAAGGGATCTCCAGGAACGTCGGCTCCGGGACGGTGACTTCCCACCCGTCGGGGGCATCCACGTCGTACGCCATGTAGATGCTCAGGTTCGAGCGGAGCACGTTCTGGTACGCGATCGTGATGGTGACGACGTCACCGGCTTCGACCTCGACGGAATGATCCGGGAAATCGACGATGAGGCCGGGGATCTCGGCGGCGGCCGAGGGCGCAGCGAGGCCCAGGACCAAGGGCGAAAGGAGCAGCCCGAGGAGGAGCGCGGACGAGGAGCGGCGCTCGGGTCGGACCGGGCGGGCCGGTTCCGCCAGGGGGGAAGGATGAGCCGATGAGGTCGCAGGGAAACGTCCGCGAAGGGGCATGGACGCGCCCGTACCGGAGCCGCGTTACTTGAAGGGTCGGGTGCCTTTCCGGTGCACGGCCCACACTGCATTCATGGTGGCGCCGTCGCCCCTCGCATGGGGCAGCAGCCCTCCCGCGCATCCATGCCTTCATCCCGGAACGCTTGCCGACCGACGGGTCCGCCGCCTGGCCCCCAGGGGTTCGCAAAACCCTTCTAAATCAGGAACGGGATCGACGCCCATGCGCGTCGTCTCCCTCGTTCCGTCCATCACCGAGGCCCTCCACGCCCTCGGCCTCGAACCGGGCGACGAGCTCGTGGGCGTGACCTCCTTCTGCGTCCATCCCGAGGACGCGCGAAAACGGGCGCGGGTCGTCGGCGGGACAAAGACCCCGAAGATCGACCGCATCCGGGGCCTTGCGCCGGACCTCGTCGTGGTCAACTTCGAGGAGAACCGGAAGGAGGACGTGGATGCGCTCAGGGATGCCGGCGTGCCGATCCTCGTCACCGACGTTCGCACGGTGGCGGATGCCGCCGCCATGATGCGGCAACTGGGTGAGGCGACGGGCCGGCAGGATGCGGCGGAAGCGATCGCGGCCTCAATCGATGCGGTGCTCGCGGAGCGGGAATCCGCCATCGCGATCCTCGGTGACCCGATCCCGGTCTTCGTCCCCATCTGGAAGGAGCCGTGGATGGCCTTCAACGGGGACACGTTCGCCCACGATGTGCTGCGACTTGCCGGTGCCCGGAACGTGCTCGCGGACGACGCGGTCCGGTACCCGGAAACGAGCCCCGAATCGGCCCTTGCAAAAGGTGCCCGCCTCGCCATCCTACCGAGCGAGCCGTGGGTGTTCAAGGAACCCGATGCGGCCGAACTCCGGGAACGCGGGTTCGCGGACGCTGTGCTCCTCGACGGGGAAGCGCTCACGTGGTACGGGAGTCGGACGCCCGACGGAGTGCGTCATGTGGCGGCCGTCGTGGACGGGGCGCGGCAACGCCTCATGGTGTGATGAAGGAGAAGCGTTTGGGGCGTTCCGTTGGGTAGGCGCCCGCGCCTCCGCGACAACATGACGTGGATCGCGTGGGACCCCGGGGGGCGCCAAGCGCGAGCGCAATCGTTCCGAATCCATTTTCCTGCAAACGCATCGTGGTCGGGTCCATGTCGGCCACTCCCGTTGGCGCCACCCCGACCCGGGTCCCATGGAAACGCTCGTGGACGCCGCTCTCGGCACCCAAGGGCCAAGGCGTCACCTTCGTCGAACTCTTCTTCGACCTGTCTTCGTCTTCGCCCTCACGGAGGTCACCGGCCTCACGATC
>JBFILE010000098.1:0-11308 GCA_041599855.1 Thermoplasmatota archaeon | reverse complement strand
GTCCCCGGTTGTCTGCATTCGACATTCCATCAACACGGAGAGCGCGGAGACAAATCGGGCTTGGACGGGCGGGCGGTCATCGTGGGGCGGGCGAGTGGGCGGCGTCCGTCGTCGTGGGCGGAAGGGCGAGCCCATGTCGTCGTCGCGTGCGGGCGAGCAGGCGGACGGGCGTCTTGGGGAAACGTGCGGGCGGTGATGAACGAGTTTGCGGGGGACGAGCGTCGTGGTGGTCGGGCGGGTGAGCGGACGCCGTCGTCTGGCGAGCACGGATCGCGGGCGGGCGTGGGGGCGCGTCATCGTCGCCGTTGGCCGGCCCGGCGAGAACGCGGATGCGCGCGTGCGGCCGTCCGGCCACGGAGGGCCCTCACGACGGTCGCACGATCGATCCCCGAACGATCGGGGGCCGGTACCTCCCTACCGGCCCCTTTCTCGGTCGCTGCGGCATCATCCCCGCCGAATCCCTTTCGACGGGGTTTTGTGCCGACGGCCCGCTCGCGGCTGTGTGGACGTTCCGACCCTCCAGGTGATCAGCTATGCACCCGACCGGGCGGACCCGCCCCGTCCTGCGACCATCGCGGAAGCCGCGGCGCTTGCTGCGTCGCCCGGGATCACGTGGATCGACATCACGCAACCGACGCAGGCATTCCTGCAGGAACTCGGGGATGCGTTCGGACTGCATCCGTTGGCGATCGAGGACGTGCACCACGTTCCCCAACGGTCCAAGATCGAGGATTACGAAGAAACGTTGTTCCTCGTCGCCCACATGCCGCGGCCGGATGCGCCGGAGGCGACGCTCGCGAGCGGCCGGTTCCTTGAGCAGGTGAGCATGTTCGTCGGGAAGCGCTTCGTCATTACCATCCAGGAGATCCCCGGGGATGCTTTCGCCGGCGTCCGGGAGCGCGTGGCCCACGGCCGGGGCCGCATCCGGAAGATGGGTGCGGATTACCTGGCGTATGCCCTCTTCGATGCCGTGGTTGACGCCTACTTCCCCCTCATCGAGCGCATGGGTGACCGGTTGTCGGATCTGGAGGATGAGGCCACGACGAAACCGAGCCCGGACACGTTGTTGAATGTCCGGCAGGTGAAACGCGACCTCCTGACCCTGCGGCGGACGGCCTGGCCGCAGCGGGATGCGGCTGCGTGGCTCGAGCGGGCCGAGCATCCGTTGATCAGCAAGGCGACGCGCCCGTTCCTGCGGGATGTGAACGATCACGCAACCCGCATCCTCGATGCGATCGAGGTCCAGCGGGAATTGTCTAGCGACGTGGACAACCTCTACATGAACACCGTGAACACGCGCACGAACGACGTGATGAAGGTCCTCACGATCGTAGCGACCATCTTCATCCCGCTATCGTTCATCGCGGGCGTGTATGGCATGAACTTCAACACGGAGATCAGCCGGTGGAACATGCCGGAGACACAGTGGTTGTTCGGGTATCCGTTCGCCTTGTTCCTGATGGGCGCCACCGCCTTCGGCCTCCTCATCTTCATGATGCGCAAAGGCTGGCTTCGCTGAGGCCTGCCCTTCACGGGACGGATGCCGCCGGCATTCCGACGCACGTCGAGCCGAGGCGAAGCTCCTAAGAACCCGGGCCACCCACCCTCGTGCGATGCTCCCGCCCGAACGTGTTGGACGCGACCATGTGCGAACCATCCTCCAGCGCGCGTTCTCCGCCGTCGCGCCCCAGGCCGTGATGCGGGACCGCATCCGGTACGAGGCGCGCACCCTCCACGTGGCCGACGTCACCCTCGACCTCGATACCTTCGCGACCGTGCGCCTGGTGGCCGTCGGGAAGGCGGCGGCCGGCCTCGCCGTGCAGGCGGAGCCGTGGGGCCCTTTTGCGGATGCGGTTGCGGTGACGCCGCCGGACATCCGGGACCTCCCGGGGTTCGACCTCTTCCACGGCGATCACCCGGTTCCCACGGACCGGAGCGTGAAGGCTGGTGAGCGCGTCCTCCGCGCGGCCGAAGCCACGGGCCCCGACGACCTTCTCATCGCCCTCATCTCGGGGGGTGCCAGCGCCATGGTGGAAGTCCCCGCCGTCCCCCTTGAGGACCTGAAACGGACGACGGACCTCCTCCTGAAATCGGGCGCCCCCATCCACGAGATGAACGCGGTCCGGAAGCACCTGAGCCACCTCAAGGGCGGCCATCTGGCGCGTGCCGCAAGGGGCCGCGTCCTCGTCCTCTACGTGAGCGATGTTCCCGGCGACGATCCGGCCATCGTTGCGAGCGGCCCGTTCGCGCCGGATGCGAGCACGTTCCGGGACGCGCATGAGGTCCTCGCGGCCCGCGGCGTCCTCGAAGCGTTGCCGTCCACGGTGCGCCAACGCATCGAATCGGGCGTCAAGGACGGCCACATGGAAACCCCGAAACCGGGGGACCCCGTGTTCGACCGCGTGGAGCATGTGCTCCTTGCCTCCAACATGACCGCCATTGATGCGGCGGCGTCGTGTGCAGCCGAACTCGGGTACCGAGTCGAGATCGTGCCCGGATTCCTCACCGGGGAAGCACGAACGGCGGGTCACGCACTGGCCGAACGCGCCCGGGCGGCCGCGCCTGGCACCTGCATCATTGCGGGGGGTGAAACGACGGTCCGCGTCATCGGGGCCGGCAGGGGCGGCCGTAACCAGGAGAGCGCGCTTGCGGCGGTGGACGTGGTCAGCGGCACGCGCGTCGTGTTCGCGAGTGTGGGCACGGATGGCATCGACGGACCGACGGATGCCGCGGGTGCCATCGTGGATGGCTTGACGCGGGCGCGCGCAGATGCCGAGGGCCTCGACGGTCACGCGCACCTTGCCGAGAACGACGCATACCCGTACTTCGAGGCGTTGGACGACCTTGTGAAAACCGGGCCCACAGGGACCAACGTCATGGACATCGCCATCGCCATCCACATGGGGGATGCGGAGTAGGGCGCCACGACCGGGCGTACGGCGCCCGGACGGGCACAGGGCCAGAATGCGCGATTCACGGGCCCGGGAGGAAGTGCCCCATGGCGGTGCGCTTCGTTTCCAGGTAGCGGGCGTTGTGGGCGCTGGGGTCCGCGATGATCGGAAGGCGTTCCATGACCTCGACACCGGCGCGGCCGAGGGTTTCGACCTTCTCCGGGTTGTTCGTGAGGAGCCGGACGCGGGTGACTCCGAGGGCCCGCAGCATGTCGCCGGCCACGCTGAAGTCACGCAGGTCCGCGGGGAACCCGAGGCGCACGTTCGCTTCCACGGTGTCCGCGCCCGCATCCTGCAACTGGTATGCGCGCACCTTGTTCGCGAGACCGATTCCCCGGCCCTCCTGATCGAGGTAGATGACGACGCCGCATCCTTCGGTCCCGATGCGGGCGAGGGCCGCGTCCAATTGGGCGCCGCAGTCGCACCGGAGGCTGCCGAGGACGTCCCCGGTGACGCACGAGGAATGCACGCGGGTGACCACAGCGTCCGGGCATGAGGACGGGTCGCCGGCCACGATGGCCACGTGGGCGAGGTCGGCGCCATCGGCGGCGGCGAAGCTCACGATCTCGAAGGTGCCGAAGCGGGACGGCAGGCTGGCTCGCGCGGAGACCTCGACATCGCGGCGTGCGGGCACTGCTTCCGTTCGGGCAGCGTCGCGCGCACCGGACGCCGCTACGCGCGCGAGGGTAGAAGCCGTCATGGGGCCGGGAAGACAAGGCCACCCAATTAAGCGTTTCTACGCACCTGCGGGTAGTTCCGGCAAGCGGGTCTGGTCGACCACGGGAGCCTCGCAGGGACCACGCCGTCGCTCAGCAGATGCCCGGCCCAGCCCCCAGCGCCGGACCTGCGCGCTGGCCCGTGGTCGCACGGATCAGCAGGGGCCCGAGCCCCAGCCCCATCACGAGGTTCACAATGCGCGCCGGCCGGAAACCCCTTAGCACCCACGCGACATGCCGGCCGACATGTACGCAACGCCGAACGCGCCGCCCGTGGACGAACGCCTCCGCTGGGCCTACCTCGCCACCCTCGTCGGCGGCATCCTGAACCTCGTGAGTGCCGCGTTCGTGCTGATGGTCGCCATCGCCCTCACTGCCGCATCCACCTTCGTCCCGGAGACGCCGCCCCAGTTCCCTGCGTTCGTGGCCGCCATCGCCAGTATCATCATCCTCGCAAGCGCTGCAATCGGCATCGCAGCCATCGTGCTCGCGCGGCGCATGAAGGATCCCGGGACGGACCTCAACCAGAACGGCATCATCACACTCATCGTGGGCGGCGTTGCAATGCTCACCGGGGGTGGGATGTTCATCGGCGCCGTCGGCATCCTCGGGGGCGGCGCGTTGATGATGATGGTGGCGCAGGCCCGGAAGGAGCAGGAGCAGCGGGGGACGCAGTAGAACCGGCTGCGCATCCCGTGCCGACCGCGGACATCACAGCAAACGGGATCGAGTGGAACGGGGACAGCATGGGGCCGGTGCCGCCGCCAGCTATGGCGCCATGCAAGAACATGCGAACCCCTCGCACGCGACGCCCGGTCAAGCGGCATAATGATGAAATAGGGGAACGCGAATTGGGGGCCGCCGCAGCGGCGCAAGTCGCGGCGATAAGACACCTGGGCCAGTACCCTAGCCAGGTTAAGGGGACAGACTCTTAATCTGTTTGCCGCCGGTTCGAATCCGGTCTGGCCCGCTTACGTTTACGGCGAGAAATGCACCGAAGCCCCCAACCAAGGGGGTGTGTTCGGTGCAGAGCCGTTTCGAATGGCGCTTTTCCGGTCAATCCCCTTCGTGGAATCTGTTCCCTATCGCGCACCCTTGGCACATGGGGCGATGCCGCTGACCGGGACCCGTGCTCGCGCAATGCGCGCTGTACGTCACGGCGCGCATTGCCCGCCTCACCCCGCACGTTCGCCCGGGGCCGTCGCCCCCCGTTGCGGGACCCAGTCGGGGGACACCGGGAGGTCGATCAATGTCGCGACGCGGCCGGCTTCCTTTTCGGCGAGTTTGAACAGGCGTTGCTCAAGGTCCGTGAGTTCGCGCGCGTAATCCGGGATGGCGACAGTCCCATTCTCGGCCACGGCGCGCGCGGCGACCGCAACCTGCCAGGCTTGATGCGCAAGGTCGTCGAAGGATTCCGCGGAGACCTTCCGGTACCGCGTCGTCGCGCCGCGACTGATCACAAGGAGTCCTTTGGCGTGCGCGACCGCGGAGTCCCCTGCAGGGGCGCCGTCCGATCCCCGGAGCACGGACGCAACCAGAAGATGATCCTGGAGCCACCAGAGGAGATTGCGGACATCCTCCCCCCCGTACTCGCGGACCTTCTGGAGCGCGCTCGTGTTCTTCTGCACCTGCTTCAGCCCGACCTCATCCGCAAGGTTTCCCACGACCGCCGCAATGAGGCCGAGGATGATTGTGCTCAACCCCGGGTCGTTCAGGCCGATGGGGATGAGCCCCGGGTCCACCGTCGAGAGTCCAGCCAGGAGCGCGAGGCCGGGCACCCATCGGAGGGACGCATCCTTCGCGAGGACGGCGCCCGTGACGCCGGGCGCGCCATCATAGTATTCGCGTGCGTGCCGGAGTTGCCGCACCATCAGGCCCCCAGCGGCCCCGAGTTGGAGCACGTTGAAATCCATGGACACGGACACGTTCAGGCAAGCTTGAATGATTGCGTGCGGCCATGCCTGTTTGAACGTTCATGGCTCGACGGATTCCAACCTCCCGGATCATCCTCCTCCTGCGCGGCGCGGCGGCGTGCTCCCCCTTGCCGCCGCGCCGTTCACCTTCTCTCACGGAACCGGCCCGGCGTAGTCCCACACGAGTCCGTCCTGCATCTCCCAATCCATGTACACCTGGGCGACGCTCTTCCCAAGGTCGCGTCCCGCTTCATCGTCGAACACGGGGTGGACGCCTCCGTATTCGCGCGACCGCGCCTCGTCGTATCCCCACCGCGTGGCGAGGATGGCGCGTTCCGGGAAGAAGTGCCCGAGCAGTTCCTCCGACGATCCGCCCTGCGCCGAGTGGCCGCTCGGGTACCCGGGGAACGGGGGCGTTTCGATGAGGGGCAACCAGTCGGGAACCCACCGGTCGCGGATCACGTGCACAGGCCGCTCCGTCCAGTACGTGTACTTCGCTTTCCAGGCCCCGATGAAGGCGTCCGCCATGGACGCGTGCATGACGGCGAACACCCGCGCCGCCCGCGGCGTCGACAGGTCGCGTGCGAGCACGTAGTCCATGGTGAGCGGCGCGAAGATCCCGGCGACGGCGAGGCCGTCGTGGTCGTGCCACCATTCGGCCCATTCCACGAGCTCCGGCGTGAGGTTTGCACTCAAGTCGAACACGTGGCGATGCTCGGCAACGTACTCGGGCGAGTTGCAGACCGGCGGCGGGGGCACGTTGAATGCAGCCCGGCTGTCCGGGAGGAACGTGTCCACCGCACCCCAACCAACGGCGAGCGGTCCCTCGAACCCGATGGGCGTGGGCGACCACTGGCACGGACCCATCGGCAGGGGGCCGGGGTGGGGCGCGCCTCCTGCGGCAGCGCCGTCGTTCTCGCGCGCGTCGATGACGATGGCCGCCACGGCGCGGCCGAGCGCGAGACCGGCTTCCACATCACTGGGGAAGTTGACTCCCGCTGCAACACGCGAATGGGCCACGTCCTTTGCGAGGTCGTCGAAGCGCCACGCGTCATCCGGGTAAAGCCACGCAAGGACGGCGGCGGCTGCCCCGGCGGCGACCGCGTGTTCGCTCGGGTAGCTCGGGTTCACGCGCGGCGCGAACGCAGGGAGCGTGGGATCGAGTTGGCCCGGACCCGCGCGGTTGTACGTGTACTTCCAATGCCATGCGGCAACGAGCGCGTCGTATACCGCGGTGTCCACGATGGCGAGGTGGCGTGCCCCGAGGGGCGGCCCGGGTTGATGCCGCTCGAGGGCCGCCGCGTGCTCCTTGACCCAGATACGGTTCGGTTGCCCGTCATCGAATGCGCGGGCAGCCGCCATGTCCTCGGCGGTGCGCGTCGTGCGGAGGCGCTCGAGATCCTTCAACTCACGAAGGGTGCTGCTCAGCGACCCGGGCGGAGGAACGAAGACGTCGTCCGGTGCGTCGAGGAAGAACGTGGTCCACGCTCCGGCACCCGGTTCCTCGGCCTCGCCGCCGACGGGCGGCGTGAAGCCCTTGCCGACCGCCTGTGGAGGTCCTCGGCCCTGCGAGTTGGAGCCGCCCGGCAATCCGGCTGCGATTGCGGGTACGAGCATGAGTCCTAACGCAATGATTGCGGTGAGTTTCGTCGATGCCATCCACGATCACCTCGTGCGGCCACCCGCGGGCACGGAGCCGGGTTGCCGAACGCTCCGTCGTGCTCGATGGGCATTGCCATTGGGGCGATTGGATCAGGATTCGTCCGAACGGGACGGCTCGGTTCCAACCGGGCATGGCAGGAGGCGGTGCACGGAATGTGCCCGCAAACCAGCCTGGTACCGGCCCTCGGCGCTCAACGTGGGCGAGGGTCAGCTGCGGGAGGGTTCCGCGATCTCCCGAACGCCCTCGGCGACCCGTGGATGCCGGGGTTCCCAACCGGTTGCCTTGCGGAACGCATCCGCGGTGGTCACGCTGGGCACCGTCATGAAGCGGGCGACATCCTTCCCGGCGGCAAGGCGCCCGATCCAGACGGGCACGCGCATGGGGCGGGGCGCGCCCAACGCGCGCGCGAATGCGTCGAGGAAGGTGGCGACCGGAGTCGGATGCCCGTCGGTGACGTGGTACACGCCGGTGATGTCGCTCGTGATCGCGGCGGCCATGGCGGTGCCTGCGTCTTCCGCGTGGAGGAAGGACAGGGGCGCCGAACCGTCCCCGAGGACGGGAAGGCGGCGGTTCTTCAACATGGCGGCGAAGGCGCGGGAATGCGCGGTGTCGGATCCGTACAGCCACCCGAAGCGCAGGGTCGCGCTCGGAATCGCGCTTGCGGCGGCCAGGTTCTCGGCCTCGACCGCACTCGCCGTGTTCCGATCCGGGTTCACGGGTGAGGCCTCATCGTACGGTGCGCCGTCATCGGGGCGGGCGAGCCAGCACACGCTTTCCTGCACGAACCTGCGCGCGCCGACGCGGGCGGCGGCGTCGAGGAGCGCCCGGGTCCCGTCGCGGCGGATGCGATTGTTGAGCGCCCAGTCCTCCTCGGTCGGCTTCGCCTTCTTCGAGATGTGGGTGGCCGCTCGCACCACGACATCCGCGCCCTTGGCAGCCGCCGCCAGGGAATCGGCGTCGAACAGGTCGCCGCGGGCCGGGGTCGCTCCGAGGGATCGGAGGAGGTCGTCGTTGGCGGCGCTACGGGAGAGGCCGATAACGTCGTGGCCGGCCGCAACGAGTGCGCGCACGGTGCTGCGTCCGATGACGCCTGTGGCCCCGGCGATGAAGACCTTACGTGGACCTTCCATGGACCCGTGAGTTGCGGGGCGTTTGAAAAAGCCGGCGGTCCCTTTGCACAGGCGATCATCACGCCCGGCGTGTGCCGACGGACGGGAGTGGGCGGCGGGATCCCAAGAGTCTCACGCATCCTCGCGACCCGCGCTCCCCCCGTTGGTGGGGCGCAGCCCAGCGGACCAAGTGGTCCCTCGGAATCACGCGAAGGATGGGCCCCGTGAACGTCAATCCGCCCTGTGCAGCCATCATGCGGTCTCGCGGGTCCGTCGGGACCCTGCGTACCAGCTTCCGGCACCGATGGCCATGAGCCCCCACGCGAGGAGGTCATCGCCGGGGCCGAGGACGATGGCTGCGCCGGCTGCGGCCGTGACGGTGACGACGGCGGTCGCGTAGAGGAGCCAGGCGTCCGCGGGGATGGCGGCGGTCCGGGTTTCCGGGTTCATGGGTGCGCGTGGGTGGACGGGGTCTTAGGTGGCGCGGGAGGTCCGTTCCGGACCTTTGGGCGATGGCCGGGAATCCTGTGCGGGATCGGGAGGCAGCTACCCCTGCGTGGCGAGGGGGTCCGGCCCGGCGTCATCGAATCCTGCGATCACGCCGATGAATGCGGAGAACCGGGCGCTTGCGGCGGCGTCCACCTTCGCGCCCCATCGGCCTCCTTCGCCGCTGGCCACGTGGAGGGGGCGGGAGTCGAGGGGGACGACATGGGTCACGCTGCCGTGGGGATGGGTGAACGTCACCTGCCCGGCGACCTGGCCGTAGGAGAGGAGATACGCGTCCACGGTTTCTGCGTCGATCTCCCGCGTGATGGAGCCGCCGGTGGAGGCGCCGGTGACGATCGCACTTGCGGAGGCGCCGCCTGCGGGGCCGGTTTCGTCGAACAGGATGATGTCGGTCGCGTTCATCACGCGGACGAGGCTGACGGGCGCGATACAGTCGAGGGAGGCGACGAGGGCGTGACCTTGGGTGATGTCGTTGTCCCACGGTTCGAGGTCGATGCCGACCACGGTGATTTCGAGGGTGCCGGCGTCCAGGGTGGTGCGGTACCTGTCGCCGGTGGCGACGTATCCTCCGCTGCTGACGGCGTCCCGGGTGTCCGCGATTCCGTCGGTGCGGGCCCAGACGGTTCTGCTGCCTCCGGCACCCCATCCGATGATGGCTTCGTCGTGTCGGATGAGTGTGGCGCGTTGCATGATGCCGTGGGATCGGTGGGCGGCGCCGGTTTCGATGCGGCATTCGGTGGGGGCGGCGAGGTCGAAGGTGAGCCGGGCGCCAAGGTCCCCGGTTTCGTCGCTGGACCATGAATGGCGCGTGGCGTGCGCGATGGGGACGTCGCCCGGGGCGAGGGTGCCCGCGGCGGGTTCGGCCTCTCCGGGTTCAAGGCATCCGGCAAGCAAGGGGATCATGAGGAGGGGTACGAGGGCGGCGGCTGCGGGCCGGAACATGGACCCGTCCAGCGTGTTCAGTCCCTTAATGGATCTCCGGATGTCACTGAATGTTTGGACGCGGCACGCAGGTCCCGGCGCATGGATGCGTTGCCTCGGCCCGTCTTCGCGCCCCCTTTCCGCGCCGAAACCTTCACACGCGCGCGGCCGTTTCGCGGCTTCGAGGATCCCTCATGGTGAAGCGAACCGCAAGCGCAGTCTGGAACGGCGGATTGAAGGATGGCAAGGGCACGGTCTCGTCGGCGAGCGGTGTCCTGAAGAACACGCCGTACAAGTTCTCGACGCGGTTCGAGAATGAGCCGGGCACGAATCCGGAGGAACTCGTGGGGGCGGCGCACGCGGGCTGCTTTTCCATGGCATTGTCGGGTCAGCTGGGCGAGCGCGGCATGACGGCGGAGGCCATCGAGACGCAGGCGACGGTGACGATGGAGAAGACGGATGCTGGCATGACGGTGACCGCGATCCATCTTGATGTGGCGGTGCGGATGCCGGGCGCGGATGCGGCGAAGTTCAATGAGGCGGCGGAGAGCGCGAAGAAGAACTGCCCGATTTCGCGTCTGCTGAAGGCCGAGATCACCATGAAGGCGACCTTGAACGGGTGATCGCCGACTTGGGGGCCTCGGGGCCGACGATGAGCGGCCCGTGCCTCGTGGGGCCGGGCCGTCGGGAGGTCGCGGGGCCGGGCGGTCCCGGGGTGTTACTCCCTGTGGCGACGCATGAACCCCTAAGGTGTCACGGTTTCGTGTGACGATTGGAAGGAGGCTCGGTCCCTGCTGGGAGACCTCGATCGTCACCCACCCCCCATTTCGCGTGGTGCTTGATTGTGCTGCGCCAGTTCCCCCAACCACGGTCTCCCGCCTTCCGTTTTCCCGGGCTTCGGTCCGGTTTTCCTGCACGTCGAGCGGCGGTTCCGAGCGTCCGCCGGTCGTTGCGTTCCCCCCTTGTTCCCGGCGATGACGTCATTCGTTCGTGGGCGTGGTCTCTGTGGCCATGTGCGTCCGGAGTCGTCGGTAGTGGACGAGGAGTTCGAGGACGGCGCCGGCGACGAATCCGAGGAATGTGAAGCCGAAGAGGCTGACGAATGCGAGGGCGCCGTCCATGGCGAACATGGTGGAGAGGGCGAGGTTCACGCTCATGAGGACGTATCCGACGAGGTGGCCCATGGCGGTGGCGAGGAAGATGCGGGACCACCCGGCGTAGGCGAAGGTGCCGACGAGGGTCCAGAAGATGGAGAGGAGGAGGATGCTTCCGGCGGCGGCGGTCATGCCTTGGGTGGTGGCGAGGGCTTCGTTGAGGCGGATGCCGAGGGCGGTGGCCATGGTGCCGTACATGATGATGCCGAAGGCGGCGCCTCCGACGGCGGAGTAGAGGAAGGTGCGTTGGTCGCCGGCGAGGTCGGAGCCCCAGGCTTCGAGGCGGGATAGTGCGCCTTCGGGGGCGGCCGGCGGAGCGGGCATGGCAGGTGGTTCTTCAAGGTCCCCCTAAATAGGGTTGCGGGAGCGGCCAT
>JBFILE010000097.1:0-11352 GCA_041599855.1 Thermoplasmatota archaeon | reverse complement strand
GCGACGCAGGTGCCCGGGCACCGGCCCCCAAGGCCCTATAAAAACCTCGCGGCCCCTCACCGGAACTTCTGCATCTCCGCTTCCTGATCCTCCAACTCCGCTTCCTCGATGACGTGGGTGAAGTAGTAGTCGAGGGCCTCCTCGACGGCGTCGCTCATCTTCTTGTTCCGGAGGAGCTTGAGCGCGTGGAGCTTGAGGTGGTAGCTCACGTCGATCTTGACGCGGAGCTCCTTCAATTCTCCACTGCTCATGGGTGCGTCACCGCGCGTTCTTCGGCGGCGGCCGCTCAATAACTTTCGGGTTCACGCGTCGAAGCCGAACCCCCAGGTCGAAGCGCCGGCCGCCCGCCGGCGGGCCGAGGCCCCAGGCCGGGTTGCCGGACCCCACGGTACCGGCCCCCCGCCCGTTGCCGGCCGGCCGGAAGCCATTAAGCCCGATGCCGCGGCTCGCGGCCCCATGGGCGTGGATCTTGGGGATCTGGTGCCGCGCGAGCCGCGTCGGCTGAGTGATTTCTCGGGCCGGGTGCTGGCCATCGATGCGTACAACACCCTGTACCAGTTCCTCGCCATCATCCGGCAACCGGACGGGACCCCGTTGCAGGACAAGGAGGGCCGCGTCACGAGCCACCTGAGCGGCTTGTTCTACCGGTCCGCGAACCTGGCGGAAGCCGGGATCCGCCCCGTGTTCGTGTTCGACGGGAAGCCTCATGCGTGGAAGACCGGCACCCTTGACGAGCGTCGGGAGCGCAAGGAGAAGGCGCAGGTCCAGT
The DNA here is from genome assembly GCA_041599855.1 of Thermoplasmatota archaeon. Taxonomy (GTDB): domain Archaea; phylum Thermoplasmatota; class SW-10-69-26; order JACQPN01; family JAJPHT01; genus JBFILE01. The sequence goes on along the minus strand of JBFILE010000097.1, from coordinate 10,583 downwards.
TCGAGGAGGCTGCCGCGGCGGGCGATACGGAGCGCATGCGGTCGAAGGCCATGCAGACGTCGCGCCTCTCCATGGACATGGTGCAGCAGGCGAAATCACTGCTGGATGCCTTGGGCCTCCCGTGGGTGCAGGCGCCGAGCGAGGGTGAGGCGCAGGCGGCGCACATGGCGGCGCAGGGCGTCGTGTGGGGTGCGGCGAGCCAGGACTTCGACAGCATCCTCTTCGGTGCGCCGACCCTTGTGCGGAACATCACGGTCACCGGCAAGCGGAAGCTGCCCGGCCGCACGGTGAGCGTGGATGTGGTCCCGGAGGTCATCGACCTTGAGAAGACCTTGGCGGCCACGGGGCTGACCCGGGAGCAACTCATCGGCGTCGGCATCCTGTGCGGCACCGACTACAATCCGGGCGTGAAGGGTGTGGGTCCGAAGCGTGCGGCGAAGCTCATGGACAAGCACGGGTCCCTCGCGGCCGTCGTGGACCACCTTGGCGTGGACTGGCCGGGTCCGCCGCTGGACGAGCTGGTGGACGCGTTCCTGCGGCCGAATGCGGTGGACACGGAGGTACCGGCGTTCGGCACCGTGGACGAGGCCCGCGTCCGGGACATCCTGTGCGGGGATCATGCGTTCAGCCGGGACCGGGTGGATGCTGCGATCCCGCGGTTCGGCACCCTTCAGGAGAAGATGAAGCAGCGGTCGCTCGACGCGTTCTTCTGACCCTGCCCGGCAACGTGTCACGGGTCCCGGCGGACGATGGCCACCACGATGGCGCCTGCGATCGATAGTGCGCCGAGAAGGAGCACGGTGCTGATGCCGGGGATGTCGTTCCACCCTTCGGGGCCCGAGCCGTCGTCGCCCGGCGGCGCCTCATTGTCCACGGTCTCGTTGGCGAATGTCGGCTCGTCCGGCAGGTCCGTGTCGTTCACGCGCGGCGTCTCGCCCGGGTCGGGAGGCGCGGTCTCGTTCTCGGCGGGTTCCGGCGGCGACGCCGTCACGGCCACCGTGATCAGGTGGTACGCCAGCGCCGCCGGGAAGCCGGTGACGCTGGTGCATCCTTGGGGCGCATTCGCCGGATCGAAGCCGGCGGAAACGTTCACCGTGCCCGAGGTATCCGTGGTGGTGGCGGGCGCCGTGACGGTGACGTTCGCGAGGGCCTTCCCCGAGTACGATGCGTGGATCCCGGCCGGCACCATGACGGCGACCTGCGCGGAATCGAGGGATGCCGCCACGATGCTTGCGGAGGCCGCCATGTCGATGAGGAAGGTGGCATTCTCCGTGCAGGCGAAGTTCCCGAGGGTGAACAGGACATCGACGGCCACCGTTCCTGCGGCCCCGGATTCGAGGGTGATGGCCTCGTCGCCCGAGAGGCTGATTGCCGTGGTCGCAGCCTGCGCGCCTGCGGACGCGGCAACGAGGAGGAGGACGATGGCGGCGGCGGGGGCAGCGGCGGCGCGTGCGGCCCGGGATCGCGTCATGATGCGCGGGATTTCCGGTTGCATCATGTCAAGGGTTGGCGTTCGACACTCGAAGGATGTGCCGTGAACCGACGCGCCCCTCGGGTCGCCGCCGTCGAGCCGCCCCTTTTTCCGCGAGAGGCCCCCTCCACGGCGTGCGCGGCTCTCCCACCTACGGGGGCCGCGTGATGGGCGTTGCCACTCACCCCCGGGACGCGGTTTCGATCGCGCGTGAACGGTGGAGCAAAACGACCCGCAAACCCCCGGGGCGGGTTCGCCCGCCCCCGGACCCTTCATGAAGCCCGACCAACGGCCGGTCCTGCCTTTTGGCCGTGACCGTGGCCGTTGCGGGAAGGCGGCGTCAGCTCAGAAATCCTCGCGCTGGCGATACTCGCCCCACGCGCCCCGGAGCACGCCGCAGATCTCGCCCACGGTTGCATAGGCGTTGACCGCATCGAGGATGAGCGGCATCAGGTTCTCCGGCCCGCTCGCGGCCTCCTTCAGTGCCGCGAGGGCCGTGTCCACGGCGGCATTGTCCCGTCGGGCGCGGAGGGCTGCAAGCTTCGCGACCTGTTGCGCTTCGAGGGCGGGATCCACCTTGGCGACCTCCACATCGAGGCCGTCGGTGGAACGGTACTGGTTCACCCCGACCCAGATGAACGCGTCCGTCTCGACCCGCCGCTGGAACCGATAGGCGGCTTCCTGGATCTCCCGCTGCACGTACCCGTTCTCGATGGCGCGCACCATGCCGCCCATCTCATCGATCTTGTCGAGGTACACCCGCGCCTCCTCTTCCAGCTTCGACGTCTGCGCTTCCACGAACCAGCTTCCTCCGAGGGGGTCGATGGTGTTCGCGGCCCCCGATTCATGGGCAAGGATCTGCTGGGTGCGGAGCGCGATGCGGGCCGCCTTCTCGGTGGGGAGGCCGAGGGCTTCGTCGAGGGAGTTCGTGTGGAGGGACTGGGTGCCGCCGAGGACGGCGGCGAGGGCTTCGAGGGCGGTGCGGACCACGTTGTTCTCGGGCTCCTGCGCCGTGAGACTGGACCCCGCGGTCTGGGTGTGGAACCGAAGGGTCAGGCTCTTCTCCTCCTTTGCGCCGAAGCGCTCCTTCATGATGCGGGCCCAGAGGCGGCGGGCCGCCCGGAACTTGCTCACCTCCTCAAGGAAGTCGAGGTGGGAGTTGAAGAAGAAGGAGATCCGGGGGGCGAAATCGTCCACGTCGAGTCCCGCGTCCACGGCGGCCTGCACGTACGCGATGCCGTCCGCAAGGGTGAATGCGATCTCCTGCGAGGCGGAGGATCCGGCTTCCCGGATGTGGTACCCGCTCACGCTGATCGTGTTCCATCGCGGCACGTGCTCGGCGCAGTACGCGAACACGTCGGTGACCAGCCGCATGGACTGGGTGGGCGGGAAGATGTACGTCCCGCGGGCGATGTACTCCTTCAGGATGTCGTTCTGGATGGTGCCGGATACCTTCGTGGCGGGGACGCCCTGTTTCCCGGCGACCGCGATGTACATGGCAAGGAGCACGCTCGCGGGCGCGTTGATGGTCATGCTGGTCGAGACCTTGTCAAGGGGGATATTGTCGAACAGGGTCTCCATGTCTTCGAGGGAGTCGATGGCGACGCCGACCTTCCCGACTTCGCCGGCAGCCATCGGATCGTCCGAGTCGTATCCGATCTGGGTGGGGAGGTCGAAGGCGACGCTCAGGCCGGTCGTGCCTTGTTCGAGGAGGTACCGGTACCGCTTGTTGGATTCCTCCGCGGTGCCGAACCCCGCGTACTGTCGCATGGTCCAGAGGCGTCCGCGGTACATGGTGGGCTGGATGCCCCGGGTGTAAGGGAATTCGCCCGGGAATGCAAGGTCGCGTGCGAAGTCCACATCCGCCACGTCGGCGGGCGTGGCGAGGCGGGGGGTGGGGCGCGCGCTCACCGTTTCGAAGGTTTCGCGTCGTTCCGCATGTTTCGCGGTCGCCTTCGCAAGGGTCGTCTCCTCCCAGCGCTTCTTGGCGGCACGCGCCTCCTCGGGCGAGGTCATGGACGCGGCATCACGACGGGACCTATAAGGGCTTCCGGGCGCGGTTCGCCGCCCGCGGGGTGGCTCCCCGGGGTCACGCCGAGTCGGTTTCGGGGCCCGTGACGGCGAGCAACGGGAGTGCCGATCGCCTCCGCTTCCACCTGACCCGTCCCGAACATTCCAAAAACCCTTTTATATACCACAGGAGCAGACACCCGCGGGAGCACCCATGGACTGGCGAATACCTGGTGCGGTGCTCGTGCTCGCGGGGGTTCTCGTTGCCGGATCGGCCGTCACCGCGGTCGTGGAGGAGGACCTGTCGTCGGCCCTTGACGAAGGCTTCGTGATCGACGAGGACTTCCTTCCGCCCGACTCCGCCTTGCGCGACCTGGCCGAGCACGAAGGCTCCTTCGAGATCCCTTCGGACCTGCCGTTGACGCTGCCCGAGGGCACGCGCTTCGACGTGGACCTCAATGAGTTGACGATCCCCGAGGGTCTCGACCTGAAGCTCCCGGACGACCTTTCCCTTGACGACTTCCAGCTCCAGATCCCGGACACCATGGAGGGCGTCACACTCGCCATTCCTCCGGGAGCCTTCTTCGACGGCAATTCCCTCAAACTGCCGGACGGCGGCAGCATCACCCTGCCGGACGGGTCCACGATCGACCTGGATCCGGGGGCCCGCGTGGACCTTCCGCCGGATGCCCTGGAGCGGCTCAAGGACGCGGGAATCAAGCCGGGCCGCATCCTCCGCGACATGCAGATCCCCCTCTCCGCCGGAAGCACCCTCGGCCTCGATGGCGTGACCGTGCCGAAGGGGACCGACCTGAAACTGCCGGCCGGGTCCCGCCTCCGCCTCCCGCCGGGCACCTCGTTCCCGGGCGCAAACGGCGGCACCCTCCCGGACGACCTTTCCACGATTCTTCCGCCCGGAACGAACCTGATCCCTCCGCCCGGGTCCAAGGGCTGGGGCCAACTCCTTGGTGCAGGAGCCGCCGGCTTCCGGGCCCTTGCGGACCCGGACGGCGGCCTCCGCTTCGATCCGGAGGACGCGGATCCGCCGCAGGACCCTTCGACGCCCGAACCCGCGGACCCGGACGAAGGGCCGCACATCGCGACTGCCCCCGTCCTCGAGAAGCCGAGCGGGGTCGAGAAGGGGAAACCATTCCGCCTTCAGGGATCAGTCGTACGCACCGACACGGGTATCCGGCTTCCGGACGCGCCCATCCAACTCTATGCCGCGGCCTGGGAGGAGGGAAGCGCCCGCCCCGGGCCAGAAGCCAAACTCCTCGGATCCGGCAGGACCGACGCCCGTGGCGAATACGCGGTGCAGGTGCGGTTCCCGGACGATGCGCCGGCCGGCGAGTACGGCTTCTGGGTGCGCGTCGTGCCCCACGCGAACGGCGCCGGCGAACGGTTCGGGGAATCCTGGATGGACCCCCCGACGAGTGTGACGGCCGGCAGCATCCTGCGCCTTGACCTTCCGGATTCGGCGCCGCGGGGGTCCTCCACACGGGTCGGCGGGTTCCTCACCGACTCGGGCGGCGTCGCAGTGGCCGGCCGCACCGTGGCCGTTGCCATCGAAGGAGCCTCCACCGTGTTCGGGGTGACGACGGCCGCGGACGGGTCCTTCGGCCTCGACTACATCTTCCAGACCACCGGCGAATACCGGGTGGCCGCGGTCTTCGAAGGGGACGACCACCACGCCCGGTCGGAAACGACGGGCACCCTCACGGTGGTCACCCATGGCTTCACGGACCTCCCATCCCGGATCGTCGTCATCCGTGGCGACACCCTCACCATCACCGGGCGCGTGGTGGACGATTCGGCCACGGGCGTCCGGGACGCCCGCGTGACCTTGGCCGGAGCCACCGCAACGCCGAGTGTCGCGTTCACGGATCGGCGCGGATCGTTCACCTTCGAATTCGAGACCGTGGATGCGGCGGCGGGCGAGCACAACCTCAAACTCACGCTGGATTCCGGGGTGACCGGGCGCGTGGTCGCGGAAGTCCGGGTGGCCGCGACCCTGCATCTCTCGCCCGGCGACACGTGGATCATTCCGGGTGGCCAGGTTCCATTCATCGCGCAGGCAACCGACAGCCGGACCGGCGCCGCCCTCGATGGCGAGGATGTGGCGTTCACGGTCATGCGGGACGGGGAACACGACCGCGCCGTACTGGCCACCGTGGACAAGAGCGGCGATGCGCGCGCCATCTTTTCCCGTGAGGATGCGGGTCGGTACACCATCACCGCCACCATGCCGGGACCGTTCGTGGACGCCGAACCGGTGACGTCTCTCGTTCGGGTGGGAACCCCCGTCCTCGTCCTTGACGAATCGCCCGTCCGCGCGGTCCGGGGCGCGCCTCCCACGCCGCTCCGGTTCGCCGGAACCCTGGCCATCCTCGGGGAGCCCCTGGCAGAGGAGCCGATCCTCGTGACGTTGGGCAGCGGCACGGAGGCCACGTCGACCACCGCATTCGACGGCCGGTTCCGGGTGACGCTTCCGGCCGACACGGACGCTCCCGGCGAGCATATGGGATCCCTCACGGCAGGCACCTGGTCCACGGACGCCCCCTACCTCATCTTCCTCGATCCCGTCATTTCCCTGATCACGCCCCCGGACGTGCGCAACGACGCGCCCATGCCGGTCACCGTGACCGTCCTCGACGACACCGGCCAAGGGATCCCGGATGTTCCCGTGACGGTTCGCCTCGACCACCCGGGGGGCGTCCTTGCGGCGACCGGCACGACGAACCGCACCGGCGTCGCGGTCCTTTCCCTGGCCACAGGGGATGCGGCGGCCGGCCCGTCAACGATCACCGCCATCGCCGATGCCGGCCGGTTCCGCCGCGAGGCGCGCACGGACTCCGGATTCACGATCCAGGCCGCCGTCGTGGACACCCCGTCACCGTGGCCCATGGTGGCGGGCGCGGGCGTCCTCGTGGCAGCCGCCGGGACCGGCGCGTTCGCATGGTCACGCCGCAGCCGCGGGCCAGCCTCCGGGGCGGCGATGTCCGCGGGACACGGCGCCCCGCCCGTTCCGCCGCCCCTCCCCGGGCAGGCTCGCGTGGCCTTGGCCGTCGCCCTGCCTGCCATCGACGGGGACCTGCCCCGGGTCTGGAGCCGCGATACTCCACTACGCGTGCGCGTTTCCCTCCACCCTGAGGGCGGCCGCGACGTGCGGGCCCTCGCGGGCCGCACGATCCGGGTGGCCGCGGCAGGCTCAGGCGCAGGCCCAGGTGCATCCGTGGAGGCCGTCATCGATTCCACGGGCGCAGCCGAGGCCCTCCTTTCCCCCGCAGCGAACGCGGACACGATCACGGCGACCCTCCAGCCGGACCGCGAGTGGGCCGGCGCCCACGCTGCGCTCGACGTACGATTCGTGGATTACGCGGAAGAGATTGCCCGCGACTTCGACGCGTTCCTCGATGCGGCCCGGCGCGTCGCACCGACCCTTGCCCGGGACACGACCCCCCGGGAAGCGGAGCGCCTTGTGGACCCCCACCTGCCGCCGGCCGGCATTGCGGCCCTCGAAGCGTTCATCGGCATCGTCGAATACACGAACTACAGCCCGCACGCGGTGGCGCGCGCCCACTACGTGACGAGCGTGCGGGCGGCGCGCGAGGTCGCCGACGCCGTGGCGGCCCGGGCCGGTCGGGAGGGCGCGGTCGTTGACGGACGGTAACCCGACCAACGACCCGACCCCCGCGACCGAGGCCCCCGACCCGGATTGGCGTCGCAAGCCCGCCCTGGGATCGGACCTCATCCTCGTCCTGGGACTTCTTGCCGCAGCCGCGTTCGGCGCGCTCATCCTTTCGGATAATCCGGACGTGAGCAGAACGTTCCCCGAGAACACGTGGCTGGCGCTCGGCTTCCTCGCCGCGCTCCAATTTGTCCGGTTCTACCTCTGGAAACGGTTGGCCGCGCTCGTTGCCGTCGGCATCGGTCGATCGGCGGCCGTCGGCCTCATCGCGTACTCCGCCATCGCCTCATTCGTCCCCTTCTACCGCGGCCGCGAAGACCTCGCGTTCTACACGGGCCTTGCCGTTCTCGCCATCGGGTTCACCCACCAGCACGCGCGCCTCCTCAAGGATCCCCGCATCCTCGCCCGATGGACCGCCCTCGCGATTGCGGTCAGCGGCCTCGTGCTCGTGTACCTTGCCGGGAACGCGGCCCTCGACGCGGGCACCCTCGGCCTCCTGCCGCCGGCCCTCAAGTATGCCGGCGCGGCCATCTTCGCCTCCTACGCGCTGCGTGTCCTCCTGCAGCACCTCTCCGCCCACGTGGTCGAGCCGAAGGGCGGTGGGTGGATGGCCGGGTTCCTCGCCCATGCTCCTGCGATCATGGTCGTCGGCGCCATCGTCGGATCCTACCTTGCATTCCGGGAGGACGTGAACGCGGCGATCCCGTTCCTGCCCCTCTGGGAGTTCGGCCTCGGCATCGCACTCATGAGCGCCCTCATCGCCCGCGGTCGCAACCGGTTGAAGGCGACCCTGACCGAGGCCCCGATTGCGAGCCGCGCCCGCACCCATCGCGTCCGTGTCGAAGCGTATCCGGACGCCGCGTTCCGGGATGTGGCGCGGGTCCTCGGCGATTACCTCGCGTCCGGCCGCGGCCGCCGCGCCTACCGCGACACGTTGCAGAAGGTCGCGGGCTGGGATGCCGCCTTGGCCGAGGAGGCGTTCGCGGATTTCGACGCGTACCGGGATCGCCGGGATGCCCTGCCGCTTCCCCTCGGCTTCGGCCTCGTGTCCGCCGTGTTGCTGTTCACGGGCCTGGGTGCCGCCGTGGCCATCGTCCTCTCGGCGCTGGAACTGGTGGCCGGATCGCCGGCCCCCGTGATTCCGGACCCGGCAGTGAGCGCCGGCGTCCTCGTCGGCACGGGGGGACTCCTCGCGGCGGCCCTGGAATCCGCGCGGGCACGCCGTCCGGTGCCTTTCGGCATCATGGGCGCCATAGGCTCGGTGGCCGCGGGCGTGGTCCTTGCGGCGGTGTTCATGAACCTCGGCGTCTGGAACGTGGCCCCCCCGTGGTCGATCTTCGTCCTGGTCGGGCTCACGGCGGCGTCCGCCATTGCGTTCGTTGCGAGCGCCATGCGCATGGCACGCACCCGCGAGCGCGCCATCGAACTGGAGGATTGGGAAACCCACATGACCCGCGTGAATGCGGAGGGATTCCAGGTGCACCTGTACGCCATGGTCGGGGTCCTCATCGCCCTCCTCCTTGCATGGTGGCCGGCAGATCTCGTGCTGGCTGACCTTGCCGCACGCGAGCTGATCGACCGGACCGTCCACGATGCCTTCCGCGCAAGCCTCCTGCCAAGCACGGTGGCAGCCGTCGGGGTGGCGGTGTCGAGTGGCGTGAAGATCCTGGGCTACGTGGTCGGGAGGGCCCGCGTGGAAGAACAGGAAGCCTTGAATCGGATGGCAAGGGTGGACATGCACGACGCACTCGTTTCCCGGATGGAACTTTCCGCCGCGGTCCGGCCATTCGCCGCGCATGTGGCGGGAGGTCGATCCCGGGATCCGGAGTCCGGCGGTCCCGCGACGGCCGCGCCGGGCCCCACGGGTGCAGGAACGTCGGGAACATGATGGGGGCCCCGGTTCCGGGCCTACGCCCCGGATGCGTGCCGGTGCACGAGGGCACGCGTCCGCCACGTGCAATCGGCGGGCCCATCGCCGCGAACGCCCGGATGCCAGGGGCCCCGGGCCCGAGCCAACCAGGCCAGGAATCCAACGGAGCACGTCGTCATGGTGAATGAAGCTGCGAAGGCGCAATGCGCCACCATCATCGATGCCACGGGCCGCTACTTCGTGGGCCAGAAACGCATTCTCCGCAAACTCCTCGCAGGGTCCCTTGCGAACGGCCACATCCTCTTCGAGGACTACCCGGGCCTCGGGAAGACGCTCCTCGTGAAGGTGTTCTCACGGGTCCTCGGGGCCGACAGCGCGCGCGTCCAGTTCACGCCCGACATGCTCCCCGCGGACATCATCGGGAGCCGCATGTGGAATCCGAAGGAAGCCGCGTTCAAGCTCGAACGGGGACCGATCTTCACGAACGTGCTCCTTGCCGACGAGATCAACCGCGCGCCGCCGAAGACGCAGAGCGCCCTCCTTGAAGCCATGGAGGAGCGTCAGGTGACGATCGACGGGAAATCCCTCCCGCTGGAGCGGCCGTTCTTCGTCCTCGCCACGCAGAATCCCATCGAGCAGGAGGGCACGTACCCCTTGCCGGAAGCCCAGATGGACCGGTTCCTCCTGAAGATGAGCACCGGGTACCCGCGGGACCTGAGCGACGAGCGCGCCATCCTGAAGCGGCGCATCGCGTGGCAGGCGGATGACCCCACGGAATCCGTGCGCCCCGTCGTCACCCGCGAAACGTTCCGCGCCATGCAGGATGCGGTGGAGACGCAGGTGTTCGTCCACGACCAGGTGCTCGACTACATGTGCGAGATCGTCCGTGGCGTCCGCGACCACCCCAAGGTGGACGTGGGCCCCTCGCCCCGTGGCGCACTCTCCCTCCTTCGCGCAAGCCGCGGCCTCGCCTACACCCACGGCCGCGACTTCGTGACGCCGGATGACGTGAAGAGCTTCGTCGTGGACGTCCTCGCGCACCGCACCATCCTCGATGTGGACCACGTCCTCGAAGGCGTGAAACCCGGCGACGTGGTCGAGGAGGTCACGGCAGGCATCACGGTTCCCACGAGCGCCCGCCTCCGCGATGGCAGCGTGCAGGTGCCGGTGACGCCCGCCACCATCCTCGACCGCGTGGAGTGATGGCGCGTGATCACGCGCGCGGGCTATGTCACACTCACCGCGGCCGCGACCCTGTTCGTCCTCGGCCTCGCAGGCGGGAATCCGTTCGTCCTCGCCATGTCCGTGGCACCCTTCGCGTTCTTCCTCACCGCCCTTGCCGTGGAAAGCCCGTCCGCCATCCGCGTCACGACGACCGTGTCGTCCGCGCGGGAAGGCACCGACGTGCGCAGCCTGCAGGTGGGCGACCGCCTCGAAGTCCGGATCGCCTACATGATCCCCCGCGGCTTCGGTTTCGTGGAATTCCTGCAACCCCTCCCCGACGTGTTCGAGGTCACGGAAGGCACGAACCTGACCGTGGCCGT
>JBFILE010000096.1:0-11478 GCA_041599855.1 Thermoplasmatota archaeon | reverse complement strand
GATTGTGCCGGGGTGGCGGGGCGCGTGGAATCAAGGGGAGGGGTGCAACCCGCCGCCTCGCCGCGCGAGGCGGCGGGTGGGGGTGGGTTGGTGGGGGCCACAGACAAACCGCACCCACCCCTCGCGACCCGCAACTTCCGTCAAGTTGGCCACCCCCCCCGCTGCCGCGTCGCGAGTGCCCCCGAACGGCCGCTCGGATCATGCCGTCGGGTGACGAAGCGGTTGGGTTTGGCGATCAGGCAGTCCTGGGTCGGGTGATCAAGTGCGCAGGTGGTCAGGCGGTCACGTGGTCAGGCGGTCACGTCCTCACGCGGGTCCGTGGCCGACAGGCACCTTGCCGCCGGCGACCCGGAACGCCTCATCCACCGCAGGCACGAAGGCATGGGCACCCGCACCCACCCGCGAAACGAAGTCGGCGGGGTCCTGCCGGATGGGCTCGAAGGTGTCGTAGTGCATGGGAATCGCCGCCTTCACGCCAAGCCAGTCGACCGCGATGGCCGCATGCTCGGGACCCATGGTGAACAGGTCGCCGATGGGAACGGCGGCGATGTCGGGCTTCATCACGTCCCGGATCACGTGCTTCATGTCACCGAACAGGCCCGTGTCCCCGGTGTGGTAGAACCGGGTGTCGCCATCGTCCACGATGAACCCGTTCGCGGCACCCCCGTAGCCGAGGTGCCCGTCGTCGGTGTGGAATCCCGAGGAATGGGCCGCCGGCGCCATCCACACCTTGATTCCCCGGAGGTCCCGGTAAAATCCCCCGGTGTTCATGCCCGTGGTTTCGAGACCTTCCCGTTCCAGGAATGTCGCGATCTCGAAGTTCGCGACCACCGGTTTCCCGAGGGCCACGGTCTGGCCCACGTGGTCCCGGTGCGCATGGGTCACGAGGACGAGGTCCGCATCAAGGGATGCAACCGTGGCGCGGGTCATCCCGTTCTCCACGTAGGGGTCGATGAGGATGCGGGTCCCGTTCGCACACGTGATATCGAAGAAACTGTGGCCGCGGAATGTGATCTGCATGGCACGCCCGGGGACCCCACGGCGCGCGGGCTCCTAAACGATTCCGGCCCCGGTGGCTGGGGCAAACGACGCGCTGATCCCGCCCGCGGGGCGGGACTGGCGGCCGGGCAGGGATTCAAGCCGATAACCGTGGTTGCCCCCCTCGGAACCCTCGTGGACCCTTCATCTCCCGGACCCGACGCATCCCCTCCGCGGCGCCGCGGCAGGGCCGCCCTCTTCGTCCTCGGCCTGATCGCCCTTGGCGTCGGAGGCACCGCATTCTGGCTTCTTCCGCTGGAGGCGCCCACGGCGGCCGTCGCCGACGAAGGCGCCCGCGTCATCGCCATGGAACCGTCCACCGACGGCACGCTCACCGGCCTCCCGTGGCGTGCCCTTGCCATCGAGGTGCCGGTTTCCGTGATGAACCCGAACCGCATCGGCGCGACCCTCGACGGATTCGCCGGCGACGTGTACTGGCTGCCGAACCGGACGACCGCGACGGGCGCGTACGTGGGGAGCATCCGCCTCGATGCCGCCGAAGGGATCCCGGCCGCGGGCCGCGTGATCCTTCCCATGCGGTTCTCGTGGAACCTGCCCACAGGCCTCGAGGCGCTGCCGGTCTCGCCCCTCGCGAACCTGTCGAACCTTTCGCTCCTCACGAATCCGCTGACGTTCGTCATCCACGGGAACGCCTCCATCGCGCTCCCCGGGGGCGCGGCACTGGGCACGGCCGTGGACGAGGTGTTCGATGTGCCCCTCCGGGGCCCGGTGGCACGGGCCGTCCGGGCACCCCTCACGGACCTCACGACCGTGACCCTTGCCGATGCCGGGACCCTCGGAAGTCTCACGGATGCGGTCCCCCTCGTGATCGTCCGGAACCGGACGACGGGCGTCGTGACGCCATTCGGCGCCATCGGCGACCGACCCCTCACGATCCCGGTGCCCCTCGGCGCCGCCGACGAGGTCTTCCTGTACGACCTTGTCCACGTGACGCGGCTCACGGTCGAGGAAGGGCGGATGGACCGCGTGGTCGCCCTCAAATCCCTCCGCGAGTAGTCGAAGGGCCCGCGGAGGCCGGGGAATCGTGCGCGTCGCCACCGGCGCCGGCCCGCTGACGGGGCGGCGGCATGAGGGTGATGCGGATCCGGGCCCCGGTCGACGCGTCCGGCGGATCGAGCACGTCGACTTCGCCTCCCACGGCATGGGCGGCGCGTCGGGCAAGGGTGAGCCCGATGCCGGCCGCCGGCGCATCCCGCGGCGTGTGCGGCCCCCGGGTGAACACGCGGAACACGCGGTCCCGCATGTCCGGGATGATGCCGGGACCGTTGTCGAGGACCTCGATTCGCCGGTCCCCGTCCGGGCCCACGGAGCCCCGGACAACGACTTCCGGTTCGGCGGCGTTGTTGTGGACGATCGCATTCTCGATAATGGCTGCGAGGATCTCCTCCACGATCCCCTCGCTTCCGCCGACCGGTTCCAGAGGAGTGTCGCGAACGATCCGGGCGCCGTGATCCTCGATGGTGTCCCGCAACCGCTCGAGGACACGATCAAGGGCCGCCTCCGCGTCCACCCGGGTGAAGGTGGACGCTGCCGTGACTTCGCTGTATTCCCGGAGGCCTGCGAGCATCCGCTTGATCCGGCCCACGTTCCGGCGGACACGCACCACGAGTTCACGCGCGTCCGGGGATGCGGTGATCCGCGGGTCGTTCTCCAGGTATGCGAGCAGGGTTTCCGCGCTGCGCGCCGGCTCCGAGATCTCATGGCTCGTCCACGTGACGAACTCACGGTACTCGGCGTTCAACTCGGCAAGTTGCGCTTCCACGACGCGCCGCGCCGTGAGGTCGTGGACGAACACGATGAACGCGGCGGAGCCGGGCTCCGGATCGAGGGCCGCAACGAGGATCTCGGCATGGAACGCGGTCCCATCGGCGCGCCGGTAGGTTCCGGAGATCTCCACGCGACCCGTGGCACGTGCCCGGTCCAAGGCGGCGGTGACGTCGGAACGCGGCGTCGGGTCACCGACGATGAAATGGTCCACCGGGTACCCGATCGCCTGCGCATCCGCATACCCGAACAACCGTTCGGCCCCCCGGGTCCACGTGACGACGCGACCCTCATCATCGACGAGGAAGATGGCATACTCCTTCACGCCCTCGACCATGAGCCGGAGTCGGGCCTCGCTTGCGCGAAGGGCACTCTCCGCCGATTCCACCTGGTGGAGGGCGCGCAGGGTATCCTCCTTTTGCCGGGCGGCGACGGCAACCGCGCGCCGGAGTGCCCCGCTCAGCGAACTCACGAAGATGCCGACCGCGACGAACAGGAGGAGCCGCAGCACGTCGAGCCGCCCCCCGATCCCGAACACCGCAATCGGCTCAAGGAAGAAGAACAGGGCGGCGAGGGCAAGGGTGGACGTGGCGAAGACACCGGGTCCGAAGCCGCCGTACCACGACGCGAATGCCACCGCCGCCACGAACAGGGTGAGGAACCCGGCTTCGAGGAATGGGAAGATGGTGAACTTGATCGTGACCACAAGGGTGCAGGCGGCCGCCGCCATCACGTACGCGAGGAGTGTCTGCCTGGGCGACCGGGCCACTGCGTTCGGCGGCAAGACCATGCGGAATGCGCCCTCGTCGGGGCGGGGTGTGGGCCACACGCCGGCCGGGGCTGCGGGATCATCCCCGGCGGCCGATCGATCGATGCGGAACAGCGTGCCGGATGATTCGGTGTCCCGGGTCCTTCAACGTTGGGGCCGGATGCGGGAGGGACGCGGCCCCGCGACGGTTCCGGCCCCGGGCGCGACGCGGGGGCCCGCCGATCCCGCCCGCCCCCACGGGGAGCCCTTATATCGGCGGCGTCCGATCCGCCGGCCTCCGGAGCGAGCCCATGGTCCGATCGGCTGAAAAATCGTTCACCCCGCAGGAAATGGAATCGCGCGTGCAGGCCCTTTGGCGGGAGCGGGATGCCTATCGGCTCACGCGCGACCACAGGAAAGGGGGGAAGCCGTGGTACTTCATCGACGGCCCCCCGTACGCGACGGGCCACATCCACCTCGGCACGGCGTGGAACAAGTCCATCAAGGACTCGATCCTGCGATACCGGTCCATGCGCGGCTACCGCGTCCGTGACCAACCCGGGTTCGACATGCACGGCCTTCCCATCGAGGTGAAGGTCGAGAAGGAGCTCGGCATCGCGAACAAGCAGGCGATCGAGGACCTCGGCATCGACCGCTTCGTCAACGAGTGCCGCACCTTCGCCGTCACGTTCAAGGACGCCATGACGGAGGAATTCAAGGAACTCGGCATCTGGATGGACTGGGACAACCCGTACATGACGATCAGGAACGGGTACATCGAGGCCGCGTGGTGGGCGATCCGACGCATGCATGAGCGGAACCTCCTCTTCGAATCGGAGCGCGTCCTCACGTGGTGCCGCCGCTGCGAGACGGCCCTCGCAGCCGCCGAGATCGAGTACGCGGACGAGACGGACCCGTCGATCTACGTGAAGTTCCCGGTGGTCCGCGACGGCGCCGCCCCCGAGATTCCCGAGTTCATCGTCATCTGGACGACGACGCCGTGGACCCTCCCCGCGAACGTCGCCGTCGCCGCCCACCCGGACCTCCCGTATGTGCGCATGGAGGTCACCCGCGGCGACACCGGCGCGAAGGAAGTGCTCATCGTCGCGGAAGCGTGTGCCGAGGAGGTGGCGAAGAAGGGCCGCTCCACGGACTTCCGCATCCTCGAGACCGTCACCGGGAAGGACCTCGACGGACTCCGCTACGAGCACCCGTTCGTCGCCGACATGCCGTTCCACGCCGAGCCGCCCCACGCCAGGATGCACACCGTCATCCTCGGCGAGCACGTGGGCGCCGAGCGCACCGGCCTCGTCCACACGGCAACCGGTCACGGCGTCGAGGACTTCGATGCCGGCGCCAAGGTCGGCATCCCACCGTACTGCCCCGTGGGCGAGGACGGCCGGTACACCGCGGAAGCGGGTGCCTTCGAGGGCAAGCCGGTGAAGGGCGAGGACTCCGTGGAACCCGAGATCGAAGCCCGCCTGAAGGAGCGCGGCCTCCTCCTCCGGTCCCGGCCCGAGAGCCACAGCGTCGGCCACTGCTGGCGCTGCAAGACGCCCGTCATCTTCCGCGCGACAACCCAGTGGTTCGTCTCGATCGATCCCATCAAGCAGACCATGCTCGATGAAACGGCGCGCGTGGAATGGACCCCCGACTGGGCGGGTTCCGCGCGGCAGCGCGACTGGGTGAAGAACGCCCGCGACTGGTGCATCTCGCGCCAACGGTACTGGGGCATCCCGATCCCCGTCTGGAAGTGCGAGGACGGGTGCCAGGACGTGCTCGGGTCCCGCGCGGACCTGGAGGCGCGGAAGCCCGAAGGCTACGAGGACGCCATGGACCTGCACCGCCCGTGGGTGGACAAGGTCACATTCCCGTGCGAAGCCCACGGCAAACCCATGACGCGTGTCGAGGACGTCCTCGACGTCTGGTTCGACAGCGCCGTTGCCGGCTGGGCGGACCTCGACTTCCCCTCGAACCGGGAGGAGTTCGAGCTCTGGTGGCCGTGCGACTTCATCGTGGAAGGCCTCGACCAGACCCGCGGCTGGTTCTACTCGCAGCTGGCGGCGGGCGTGGCAAGCCACGGCCGCGTCCCGTACGAGAGCGTGCTCATGCACGGGTTCGTCCACGACGAGAAGGGCGTCCCCATGTCCAAGAGCATCGGGAACATCGTCGCGCCCCACGAGGTCATCGTGAAGCACGGCGCGGACGCCTTCCGCTTCTACGTCCTGTCGGTGTGCGCCCCGTGGGAGGACATCCACTTCAGCTGGACGGGTGTCGCGAACACCGCGCGCACGTTCAACATCCTGTGGAACGTCCACGTGTTCGCCACCCAGTACATGAGCCTCGACAACTGGGCGTACTCGGCGGACGCCGTGGCCCGGGCATCCTTCAGCGACGAGGACCGGTGGATGCGCTCGCGGACCCAGTCCCTCATCCGCGATGTCACCGCGGCCCTCGACAGGTACGAACTCCACAAGGCCACCCGCGCCATCGAGGGCTTCATCCTGAACGACCTCTCGCGCTGGTACGTGCGCCTCTCCCGCGACCGCGTGTGGCTGGATGCGAACGACCCGTCGAAGGAGGCCGCGTACGTGACCCTTCATGAAGCCCTGTCCACGGTGGCCCGCCTCCTCGCCCCGTTCTCGCCCCACATCGTGGAGCGAATGTACGAGGACCTCGACGGCAAACAGGTGACCGTCCACATGGAGGATTGGCCGGTGGCGGATGATTCCCTCATCGACGCGGACCTCGAAACCGGCATGGGCCTTGCCCGTGACGTGGTGGAAGCGGCGGCCTTCGCGCGCCAGAAGGCGAACATGAAGCTCCGGTGGCCCGTGAAAAGCGTGACCCTCGCGACCGACGATGCATCCGTCGCGAAGGCCCTCCAGCGGTTCACCGGCCTCATCCAGGACCAGGTGAACGCGAAGGAGATGCAGGTGGTGGGCGGGGAATGGGAAGGCCTCGAACTCGAAGCCGTCCCCAACAAGTCCACCATCGGCCGCGCATTCCGGCAGGACGGGCCGAAGGTCGTCCAGCACCTCGCGGCCCTCGATGCCGCCACCCTTCGCGACATGCGCGCGAAACTCCAGGGCGGCGGCAGCGTCACCGTGGATGCGGGCGGCATCGAGGCGGTGCTCACCTCGGACGTGGTGACGTTCCAGACGCGCGTACCCGAAAGCATCGCGGGCGGGGAATTCCCCGGCGGCGCCGTGTACATCGACACCGAGGTCACAGATGCCATCAAGGCCGAAGGCATGGCGCGTGAAGTCGTCCGCCGGGTGCAGGAGACCCGCAAGGAGGCGAACCTGAGTGTGGACGCCCGCATCCGGACGGACGTCCAGCTGGATGCGGCCACGGCCGCCACCCTCGCCCCCTTCCGGGACATGATCGCGGAGGAGACCCGATCGGATGCGTTCCAGTTCGTGACCGCAGACCCTGCGGGGACGACCGTGACCGAGTGGGATGTGGAAGGGGAATCCATCCGGGTCGGCATCCGCGCGGCGTGAACACGGAGGGGTGCGCGCGGTCGCAACCCGGGCGATGTCTCGTCAGCGAGGGGCGCCCGCGGCATACGGCGGGGCAACGGCGCGGGGCCCCCGCGGCTCGCAAGGGCGCCCGCTGCACGCGGTCATCCCCGCGTCAGCTTGGCTGGCGCCATCCTTTTTTGCCGGATGGACCAGAGGACCCCAGCATGCACTGCATCGAGTGTGGCGGCCCCCTCGTGCATCGTCGCGTCCCGATGCCGCCGGAAGAGATTGAGGTTGCAGCCGCGTTCCCTCCTGCACCCGAAGTCGTCGAGGCGTCCGCTGCGGACTCCTTCGCGGCCCCGTGGGCGGGTACCCCGTACGCGGACGTGGAGAACGTGGAACGCGACAGGGCACCCGGCACCGCAGCAGCGCTCGAGGAAGTCGTGTGCCAGAAGTGCGGCACGGTCCACGACATCGCCCTGTGAAGCGCTCCAACCCCGACATCCCGACATCGGCCTGTGACGAGCCTCAACCCGAGAGGTCGGGCCGGGACTGGAGGAAGTAGCTTCCGTCATCCTCGGCAACGCCGAGCACGAACGTGGCCGTCACGCGTTTGCCGCGAACGACGTCCGGGTAGGCGGCCCCGCCATCCGATCCGGCGAAGTAGGTGCCGCCCCGGGCGACCGAGACCTCGGCTGCCGAACCATCCTGCAAGGTGGCGCCCGTGAGGTTGAGTCCGACGTTGATGCGGTCCAGGCGTCCCGCGGGAACGGTCACCACGCCAAGGTCCACGCCACCGACTTCGAGGGTGGCAAGGTCCACGGCGGCGCCCACCGGGAAGGCCTCGCTCTGACCCGTCGTCCGGGCACCGATCCACGCAATGCCGAGGTCCACGGTGGCGAACCGGTCGAGGACGCTGCGCCCATCGCGGGCCGCCGCAAGGCGCACGAGCACCTCCCCGTTCCCCTGCCACCAGGTTGCGAGCTTCATGGTGGTCGACACGGCCTCGGCGCGCGCCGCCATGCGTGGGGATTCACCCGTGGTGTCGATGGTGAACCAGAGGACGAGGAACGAGACCTCGGGGGACCCGGGGAGCGCGAACGCAACCGGGTCCACCCGGATCGGGTCCGGCACGGCGATGTCCACGGATTCCCCGTTCTTCAGCGTGAACGGGCCTGTGGCCTCCACGCGCACACCCGTGATGGTGTGGCGACCGCGCGCGATGGCCACGGGGTCATCGAACTTCTCGACCGCGTTCCCATCGACAAGGCCCGCGAAGTCCGTGGCCTGGTCGAGGGCGATGTCGCCGTCCTCCGTGACGAGGCCGACGATGCGCGCCGGGAAGGCTTCGAACGCGCCGAAGGGGCTCGCGCGCTCCCGGTCGTCCGGAGCCGCGAAGATCACGGTGTCGATGGGGCCTGTTAGGGCCCCGCCGGCGGGGACGCCGCCATCTTCCGTGGCTGTGCAGCCGGCGAGGAGCGTCGGCAGGATGAGGAGCACCGGCAGGAATGCCCGGAAGCTCATGGGCGGGAATGCCAGGGGACGCGCGGACAGGATGCCCCCGGCGGGGCGGGCGCGGGGGGTTTCGGCGCGGCGCGAACGTGCTGTGATGAATGGGATTCGGGTCATGCGGGTCGGACTCCGGTGAAATCGTAGCGGCTCTGGATGTACTCGCCTTGGGGCCCCTTGTTCACGTGAAGGCCGAAGTTGAAGGCGATGGATGCGTCCGGGCGGAGACTGAACCGCTGGAGGCCCGTCCGGTTGTCCTGGAAATAGATGCCGTCGGGCGCATAATCGAGGGTGCGCTCCCGGCCGTCCTTCCCGAACGCGCTGTCGAGACGGATCTCGAGGGTGACCGCATCATAGGTGGCGGCGCGAAGCTCCTCCGTCGTGATCCGGATCGCCCCGTCCTCGGCGGCCTGCACGAGGTTCACGCGCGTGTCGATGGGAATGGGGATGTTGATGAACTCGCCGGTGGACGCCACGCGGATGCGGGCCGCCACAAGGGTGAGTTGGACGCTCTGGAACTGGCTGAGGATGCTCGGTTCGTCGAAGGTGCTTGCAATCCGGAGGGTGAGCAGACCCGTCCGCGCGGCGGTGGAATCCGGCAACCCACCGCGATCCGCCGTGCGGGGAAGTTGTGGTGGCGGAGGATCCTGGAAACAACCGGCGAGGGCGGGCACGAGCACCAGGACGAGGACCATGAGGAGGGCGGACCTGCGCCTGGGCGGACCGTTCGGGGACCTCGGGCGGGCGGCCATGGCCGCTCCCTCACTCCGGCCCCGAGAGGTCGGGTCGGCTCATGATGATGTTCCCCGTCTCCGGCGTCATCCATGCACCGAACGTGAAGCGGAACACGCTTTCCCGGTCGGGGATGACGATGGGGCCCTTGCTGCGGGTCGGTTCGCCCACCGTGTAACGGCCGTCGGGCGCAATGCTGACATTGCCGGGGGACCCGTCGATCTCGACTGCCTCGACGAGTTCGATGAACAGCGTCGTGCTCTTCCAGAACCCGCCGGAGAGGTTCATGCGATGAACGGGACGCCCGTCCGTGGCGGCGAGGGCGACAAGGTCCACGGTCTGGTTCACCGGGCGGGTCACGGTGCCTTTCTGATCCTCGTATCGGACGCTCACGAGGCGGACGACGAGGCTGGAGTAGTTCGCGATGTTGGTGTTGTTCCCGCTCGCGGACGCCACGTGCAGGACGAGGGTCCCGACGCCGCGGTCCTCCTTCTTGTCCGGCGTGGGCTCCTCCGGGACGGGAGCCACGACGGGTCCGGCGCCGACACCGAGGAATCGTACGAGGGGAATGCCGTCCCGCTCCGTGACGGCTTTCGTGAACGCAGCCAGCCGGAGGACGACGGGGGCAGTCCCGTTCACGACGAAGCTGTCGCCGCTCATGCGGGCGGACGTGCTGGGCGCGTGGAACGGCAACCCTTCCTTCGGGACGACGCGGAGTTCGGACAGGCCGAATTCGGCGCGGACCGGCGCGTACGATCCGACGCCGATCTTGCCGGCCGGCCACGCAACAGCAGTGCGGGGGACGGCGAGGTCCACGGTGCGCGACACATGGGCGACGACTTCCTCGCCCGTGTCAAGGTCCTCGAAGACAAGGCGCTCCAGTTGGACGGGCAGCGATTCCCACCGGGTCACCTCCTCTGCGGATCCGATGATGATCGAGAGGTCGACCGCTTCCGGGTCGGCGCGGTTCTCGGCGCATCCCGCAAGGAGGATGGCCGCGGCGAGTGCGAGGACGGGAACCGTGGTGCGCATGGGAACCTTCACCGGATCAGATGGGCTTCGATTCGGTGGGCCAGGCCTGCAGGAAGTACACGTTGCCGCTCGACGGGTGCTTGTTGACGGTGAGGGCGAACTGGAACGACGTGGCGCCGGCGCGGTCCACGGTCACGCTGGGACTCTGGAGGCGGGACCCCACATAGTAGAATCCTTCGGGCGGGGTCGCATCGACGCGGGGCTTCGTTCCGTCGATCTTGATGGCCTTGGTCAGGTTGAGGATCAGGCGCACTTCGTCGTACTGCTTCGCGCGGACCTTGAGGTCGAAGAGCTTCTTCGGGCCCGCGTCGTTGAGTTCGACGAGGTCGACCACCTGGTTGATGGTCTGCGTCACGACCTTCGTCCCGTCCGACGGCTTCACCTGCGCGAACAGGATGGCGACTTCCACGGTCTGGAACTCGCTCAGGTAGGTTTCCGGGCCGCCATAGCCATCGACATACAGGGCCAGGTCCCCTTCGAGGTTCCACCAGTCCTGGACATCCTCCATGCACCCCGCGGTCGAGATGGAGAGGAACAGACACGCTGTCAGAATCGCAAAACCCTTGGCCATGGTCTCGGCGACCGAAGCCATCGACACTTAAAGGGTTTTCTTTCCTGCGCCTCGCGCCGCGACCTCACGAAAGAAGCATGAGCACGGCGCGGGACGGCGGCGGGCCCGCGGGGCACCCGAGGTGCATGTAGCCGGGTGCGGGAGCGAAACCGTAGGAGTGGGCATATCCCGTGCAACGATGGTACTGGAAGCCTCGGACGTTCCCCTCCTCCTCGTACCAGACGACGCCCGCGGATCGCGTGCCACCCGCACCCTTCACGACGATCAGGGCCGACACGCCGCTCGATGAGATGGTCACATTGTCCGACGAGGATTCCATGCACCACATGATCACCCGGGCATGGACCCCTTGGCCGAACATGCCGGCATCCACGTCGGACTGGCGCTGGTCCAGGTAGTAGGATTCGGCGCGATCGCACGATTCCCCATCGGACCGGGTTCCGTCGCGGTCGACGCATGCGGCGCCGAACGGGGTCGGCGTCTCACATCCGAGGGCTGTTGCCGAAGGCGTGAAAACTGGCAGCGTGATGAGAACGAGGAGCGCCAGCGCCCCCGCGACGGTGGATGATGGAATCATGGTTTCCCCCCATGACCCG